>JBOFDD010000190.1:0-5784 GCA_051646645.1 Bacteroidales bacterium
AGTCGAGAATGATAATTTTTTCTTGCATAAAAAAGCTATTCAATTATATTTGAGAAGTCTATTAGCTAATTAATTGCCTGCAAATATAAACATTTATTTCTTCATAAACTCAGGCATTAACTCTTATTGTGAATAAACACAATTCAAGAGTATCAGCATAAAACTATTAAAGGCATAGAGTAACAATCTGTTACTCTATGCCCTTAAATTTATTTTAATCTATATTCGGTCTGATAAATCCAAAGTTAGGTTCAAAAGATTCGATATGGCGAAGTCTCTTTTCTTCAATAATCTCATCTACTTTAATCAGGATTCCTGTTTCTTCAACCAATCCGAACTCCTGATTAATTGCCGTACCAAATACTTTCATCTTTGGAGACAATCCCATATAGGCATTTACCAAAGGAGGAATATTCAAACCTTCTTTACGTACTTCAGCATTAAGAATTTTGTAATCCGAACGAAAATCAGCTTCAGTCAGAATTTCTTTAAAATGATCGTGCTCCTCGTGCGACAATACCGGATTAATCGGCACTACAAGATTTTCAGGATCTCCGAAGTGTTTCTGCAGGAAGTACAAAATCATATCTCTTGCTTCACTTTTAAAGTCGGGATACATTGTCATTTTCCCAAAGAAATACTCCATTGGAGGATGAACCACTGTTAGTGCTCCTAACCCATCCCATAGATTATCTAAAGCAAAAAGACCTTTAGCACCTGCACGTGACGACTGATACTCAACCCGGACAAAAGAACGTCCAAGCTCCAGTGTTTTAGGCAAATACTCATTAATGAATGTATCCGAAAAATGAAAAAGGTGAGCCATTGCCAATTTGGGGTGGTTGTGCTCATCAAACTCAACCTGGTCACCAAAAAGGAAACGATATCCTCCTAATATTTCTTCCGCATCGGGATTCCAAACGATAAGCTGCTGATAAGGATTCTCCATCGTATCAAACTCATCCAAATCGACCTCCATGCCTGTACCTCCACCGGCATCTCTGAATGCTATTTCACGTAAACGTCCGATTTCACGAACTGTGTTAGGCGCATTATGATAATCAATGACATAAATCTCATTATTCGCCTTATTGGTTTTACGCAGCAATCTCTCAGGCGTTAGCTCCGCCATAATCAACTCCTTATCGATGGGTGCGATGATGTTTTGCATACAATTGTTTTTTGATGTGCTTAGCCCACTCCTGGTGAGAGCGTTCTTCCTGAAGCGAAACACAAGAAATTGGTTCGCCAAAGTGCACAATGAATTTTTGATTCTTCTTATTAAAAAGCTCTCTTGGTAAAAAGAGCATATCTATATTTACTTTTACTTTTAATTTTTTACGCCAAAAGGCAAACTTGTAGAAAAAGTCCGAATTTTTTGCTTCAAAATATACAGGAACAATATCTCTTTTATAACGGATGGCCTGCGATACGAAAGTCTTTTTCCAGTCTAAATCCTCAATATTACCATTATCGTGGAGTCTTGATACAAGACCTGCAGGAAATATTGCGACCTGCGCATCAGATTCTAATACTGAATTCAAACTATCAAGACTACTTTTTGACTGACCACCATGTTTATTCACAGGGACAAACACAGGAGCCAATGGCTTTACATTCATCAATAAGTCATTCACAATGAAACGAACATCCGGACCAAACTTCTTACCTAAAATTGATAGAAGCGTCACCCCGTCCATTCCTCCAAGCGGATGATTAGACGCAAAAATATAACGTCCATCTAATGGTATATTTTCTAACCCGACAACCTTCACCCCTGATGAAAGCTGATCAACAAGAGCATCAGCAAAATCCAGTCCTTCTTTCCCTGCATTTTTATGTAAAAAATCATTCAATTGATCCTGACAAACAATTTTTTTCAAAATTGAGAAGACAAAAGAAGGTATTTTTTTACCTAAACCAGGAGCTTTCTTTCTGACAACCTGCTCTACATCTATAAAGTTCTTTTTTGACGAATGCATTTCAATTATTTGATAAAACCCCGCAAATTTACAAGTTTTATCAGACAAAAGACATTTATACGCTTTATTTTTTATTAAACATTGCGAAATAATTCAGACCAAACCAGCGAATAAAAATACATTTTCGCAAATAATCATTAACCTAACAACCTGCTTCCAGAATAACTCTTGATACTATCTCCTCTATACTTTCCTTCTCATCGTCAATAAAAACTTTTATTTTCGCATTTTCATAATAAGGCGAACGATGTTCCAGATTCTTCGCAATAAACCCTCTTAATTCGTCCGCTGATTTACCTGCAATCAATGGCCTTTTATCAGAGTTTTTCCGCAACCGGTCTGTCAGAAGATCGCATGCGACTTCGAGATAAATAGTACAACCTGCACTATTCATAAACTCCATATTATCAAAAAAAACCGGAGTACCACCACCTGTTGATATAATCACATTTTCGAATTCAGCCACCTCATGAAGCATGAGACGCTCAATCTCACGAAACTTGTTTTCTCCTTTTTCATTAAACAAAACCGACACAGACTTATGGTACCGTTGTTCAATAAACAAGTCCAGATCAATAAACGAGAGATTTAACCTGCGGGCCAAAACCTTACCTATAGTTGTTTTGCCAGCACCCATATATCCTATAAGAAAGATTCTATGCATCATTTTCCTCTTTACTTTCGACAAATAAATTGTTTTATACAGCAAATGTACAGTTTTTTGCGTCTATATCCTGAAGATGCATTATTTTTGCAATCTTATATATTCAAGCAAAGTAATGATGCGAACTAAAAAATATTATGTCGTATGGGTTGGACATAACCCGGGCATCTATGACTCCTGGGAGGAATGCAAACAACAAATTGCAGAATTCAAAGGAGCGAAATACAAATCATTTCAGGGAAAAGAAGAAGCGATTGAAGCCTTCCGGAATAATCACGACTTATACCTGAAACAAGCCGGACCTAATAGCAACAAGCCCAAAGCAACTATTGAATCTTTGGCCGGACCACGCTATGAGTTAGAGGCTATAGCTGTCGATGCATCCTGCCTGGGTAATCCTGGATTAATGGAATATCGTGGTGTGTATGTCCGCTCCGGTCATGAGATCTTTCGCATCGGACCTTTACAGGATGGAACAAATAACATTGGTGAGTTCCTTGCACTTGTACATGGATTGGCCCTTCTAAAGCAAAAACAATGCAACATGCCTATTTATACAGATAGCTTAAATGCGATGAAATGGGTGAAGAACAAGAAGTGTAAAACAACACTCGAAAAAACAGGTCGCAACGACGAAATCTTCGATCTGATTGCCCGTGCTGAAAAATGGCTGCAAAATAATACATATACTAACCCGATTCTGAAATGGGAAACCCAGGTTTGGGGTGAAATTCCTGCGGATTTTGGAAGAAAATAAAAAAAGCATGAATTCGATCACTGTAATAATACCCATATACAAAAACACTCCGGATGATTTTGAAATAATCGCAATTGACAGATGTTTTAATATCCTGGAGAAACACCCTATCACCTTTGTCTGTTTCAAAGATCTGGATCTGACATTTTATAAATCCAGATACCCGGTTGCAAAATTTGAATTCTTTGAAAAAGCTTATTTTTCAAGCATCAGCGGTTATAACAAACTCGTCACTTCATTTGCTTTTTACGATCGCTTTTCATCCTATGCGTATATGCTGATTTACCAGCCCGATTGTTATGTTTTTGAGGACTCTCTTGACCATTATTGCTCATTAAATTATGACTATATCGGAGCTCCGTGGATCCCACGAAAAAACAAAACAATAAATAAGCTTATTTCAAATTTCAAATCAGATTTTGCTCATTTATTTAACCGGATTGCATCGACAGACAAACGATTTCGGGTTGGGAACGGAGGCTTATCATTACGTAGAATCGAAACGTTCAAAGAAATAACTTTGAATTATAAAAGCGCTATTGCTGATTTCCTCTCAAAAAACGGGAATTTATTCAATGAAGATATATTTTTCTCTATCCAACTCTCTAAATTAGGATACTCGATAAATATTCCTAATTTTGTTACTGCTTGCGGATTTGCTATAGAATCAAATCCACAAAAAGCAATGGAATTTAATAATAACAAACTGCCTCTTGGATGCCATGCATGGCACAAAGAGCCATTTGTTAAATTCTGGCAGAAGCACATAAAAGAAATCAAATAAAACATACAGATATGAAAGGCATCGTTTTAGCGGGTGGATCCGGAACCCGACTTTATCCAATTACAAAGGGAGTATCTAAACAGATGCTACCGATTTATGACAAACCAATGATCTTTTATCCCATTTCAGTATTGATGCTGGCAGGCATAAAAGAGATCTTGATTATTTCGACACCTAACGATCTACCGGGATTTCAACGTTTGCTGGGAGATGGGTCTGATTATGGCGTAAAGTTCGAATACGCAGAACAACCAAGCCCGGATGGACTGGCTCAGGCATTTATTATTGGTGAAGAGTTCATTGGTAATAACACCGCTTGTCTGGTATTAGGAGATAATATTTTCTATGGTCAGAGCTTTTCAAGAATGCTAAAAGAAGCAGTCACAAATGCAGAACAGGATAACAAAGCAACTGTTTTTGGTTATTGGGTAAACGATCCCGAGCGTTATGGCGTTGCCGAATACGATGCTGAAGGGAACGTGCTTTCTATTGAAGAAAAGCCGGCAAACCCAAAATCGAATTATGCCGTTGTTGGTTTGTACTTCTATCCAAACAAAGTAGTAGAAGTAGCAAAAAATATAAAGCCATCAGCACGTGGAGAGCTCGAAATCACTACTGTAAATCAGGAATTTCTAAACGATGGTGAACTAAAAGTACAGACTCTTGGTCGTGGGTTTGCATGGCTCGACACAGGCACTCACGATTCACTTTCCGAAGCATCCACTTTTGTAGAAGTTATCGAGAAACGTCAGGGATTGAAGATTGCTTGTCTGGAAGAAATCGCCTACAATAGAGGTTGGATTTCAAGAGAAAAACTAATTGAACTGGCTCAGCCAATGGCTAAAAACGAATACGGGAAATACCTTATTAAATTAGCAAATAACAAATAACAGTTAGTAAATAGCAGATAACAGTGAGAAGATAACAAAGAACAAAGAATAAATAGCAAATTCTTCATTGTTCATTGTCCACTGCTCATTGTTCATTGTTCATTTAATATTATGAATATAATTAAAACAGATATAGAAGGGGTTGTAATTATTGAGCCTCGTGTGTTTGGAGATGAAAGAGGTTATTTCTTTGAGTCATTCTCGCAAAAACAGTTTGAACAGGAAGTTTGTAAAACAACCTTCATCCAGGATAACGAATCTAAATCCTCCTATGGGGTACTCCGGGGACTTCACTTTCAGAAACCACCCTACTGCCAGTCAAAACTGGTTCGCGTGGTTCAGGGGAAAGTTCTGGATGTCGCTGTAGACATGCGAAAAGGATCGCCCACATTCGGGAAATCAGTAACCGTTGAGTTATCTGCCGAAAACAAACGTCAGTTTTTTGTTCCACGCGGATTTGCTCACGGATTTGTCGTATTAAGTGAAGAGGCAATCTTTCAGTACAAATGCGACAATTACTACGCACCCGAATCCGAAGGTTCCGTAGCATGGAACGATCCGACGATCAACATTGACTGGCAAATCAATCCCGAAGATGTGAAATTATCAGCCAAAGACCAGATAGCACCTAAACTCGAAGAGGCCTGGACTTTCGATTATAGTGACAAACTCTATTAAGAACTGAAAATGAATATACTTATAACCGG
>JBOFDD010000191.1:0-8081 GCA_051646645.1 Bacteroidales bacterium
GATGAAATATTTGAAACACTGGAAGTGGATCGCACTTTCCATGTTTGTATGTTTGATTATCGGAATAGCCTATTATAAACTAACAGATCCGATATATTCGGTTGCTGCCAATGTTCTTATTAAAGAAGATGACTCAAAAAGTTCAATGGGAGCCTCAGCATTAAAGAACTTTGCATTTGGAATGGGCGGCGGAGCAGATGTTGACGATGAGATATATGTAATCTCTTCGCATACAACCTCTGCAAGAGCAGTTAAATATTTAGGTTTAAATGTATCTTATAAAGAGAAATATTTATTCTTTTTCAAGAATAATAAATACAAAGATGCTGCATTCGTTCTGACTCCGGTTGTTCCGAATATGGCAGATACTTTATCAAAAGGAATTGATTTTACAGTCAAAGTTACAGATAAGGGAGAAGTAAGAGTTAAAGGTAAATCGGATAAGAAAATACTTGTAGATACTCAGTATTCATCATTCCCTTGTCTTATAAAAACATCATTAGGCGATTTTACACTGGATGCAACCCAATATTATAAGAAAGGAGAAGAATATAATTATGATATATCTTTTTCAGGGTATGATGTTGTTGCTGAAGACTTATTGAAGAATGTAGATATATCGCTTGTAAATAAAAAATCGAATGTGATTGGCCTTTCTCTTAATACAGCAGAGGTGAAAAAGGGCAAAGATGTTCTAAATACAATCATTGAGATTTATAACAAAGAAGCGATTGAGGATAAGAATATTGTAGCTAATCATACAGCAAAATTTCTTGGAGACAGACTTTCAATCATTACTCAGGAACTGGATAGTATTGAACAAAAAGTTGAATCATATAAGAATCTGAATCAGTTTTTTGATGTTGAAGCAGAATCGAAAGTGATGCTTGAACAGAATGCCGGATTTACTTCAAAATTGGTTGAAATAGAAACACAACTAAATGTTGTGGATATGCTTTTAAGTTATCTCCAGGTTAAGGGAGGCGACTATCTGTTGGTTCCAACTACATTGGGTGTGACTGATAAAGCTGTTGTTGAGTCAATACAAGAATACAACAAACTTCTTTTAGAGAGATTGAAACTACTTCAGAACACGTATCCTGAGAATCCGGTTATTATCACTCTTGACGGGCAGATTGATGCAAGTAGAAAGAATGTTCTTAAAAGTATCAATAACCTGAAAGATGGATTAAACGTAGCAAGTAATCAAATTAAAAATCAGGAAAATAAATTTTCTTCTAAGTATAAGCAAGCGCCAAGAATTGAAAGAGAATTTCTGGATATAAAACGTCGTCAATTGCTGAAAGAGCAGCTTTATTTGTTCCTGATGCAGAAAAATGAGGAAAATGCATTGACTCTTGCTGTTACTGCTCCGAAAGCGAAGATTATTGATCAGGCATATAATCTGAGTGAGCCTGTTGCACCAAAAAGATCAATGGTTTTAGGTATAGCATTGTTTATCGGATTGTTCTTCCCAATTGGTATTATTTACCTGCTTGAAGTTATTAAAGTCCATTTCTCATCGAAAGATGAACTTGAAAAACTGACAACACTTCCTGTTATCGGAGAGATTTGTCAGAATAAATCAGAAGAGAGGGTAGTGGTAAGAGATGGTGAAAATTCATCAATTGCAGAGCTTTTCCGTCTTATTCGTACAAACATTCAGTTTATACTTCCAAGAAAAGATCAAAAAGTTATTTTGATTACATCAACGGTAAGTGGAGAGGGTAAATCTTTCTTTTCGATTAACTTTGCTTTATCTCTGGCACTACTAAAGAAGAAAGTTGCATTAGTAGGTCTTGATATTCGCAATCCGAAGCTGGTTGAGTATCTGAATATGAATGATCATGTAGGTATTACTAATTATCTGGCATCAGAGGATCTTACACCGGAGGGTATTGCTGTGCATTCCAGTCAGAGTGGTGATCTGGATATTATCATAGCCGGACAGGTACCACCTAATCCATCGGAGTTATTGCTGTCAGATCGATTAGATGTTCTATTTGAATATTTACGGGATCACTATGACTATATTGTTGTTGATACAGCTCCTGTAGGGATGGTGTCAGATACATTTGCACTGAATCGTATAGCAGATGCTACATTATATGTTTGTCGTGCGAACTATTCCCGTAGAGAGAATATTAAGTTCGCAGAGAAAGTGGTACGTGAAGGTAAGTTGAAAAAAGTATCTTTGGTTATCAATGGTACAGATGCTAAACAAGGATATGGCTATGGTTATGGCTACGGTTATGGCTATGGAAATCAGGATAAAAAGTAATTGAAATAATAAGCTCAAAAAGGGTTTGATCAGTATTAGCTGTTCAAACCCTTTTTTTATGCATAAAAAACGTGCACCTTCTCGCGAGGATGCACGTTAACGACACCGTATATCACTTATGGCAAAGTGTATATAATAAAATTATAGATTAATTATTCTCTGGTCGTAGTTTACGAACAGTAGCACCTGCTTGCCACATTTCGCTTTCGCGAAGTTCTTTCAGTTCTTCTTCCAGTCCGGCACGATAATCAGGTTTGCTGTTTGTGTCGATTGATCTTTGAGCTTCGTTTCCACAAGCAACTTCACTGTAAAGTTCTTCAAATACAGGTTTAGAAGCATCGCGGAATTTTTTCCACCAGTCAAGAGCTCCACGCTGAGCAGTAGTTGAACAGTTTGCATACATCCAGTCCATACCGTTTTCTGCTACTAATGGCATTAAACTTTGAGTCAGCTCTTCTACTGTTTCGTTGAATGCTTCAGAAGGAGTATGTCCGTTTGCACGTAAAACCTCGTATTGAGCAGCAAAAATACCCTGGATTGCACCCATCAAAGTACCACGTTCACCCGAAAGGTCAGAGTATACTTCGCGTTTAAAATCAGTTTCAAAAAGGTATCCTGAGCCTACACCGATACCAAGAGCAACAACACGTTCTTTAGCTCTGCCTGTAGCATCCTGGAAAATTGCGAAGCTTGAGTTCAAACCTCTTCCTTCAAGGAACATACGGCGTAAGCTTGTTCCTGATCCTTTAGGAGCCACAAGGATAACATCTACGTCAGCCGGAGGGATAATTCCCGTACGTTCTTTATATGTAATACCAAATCCGTGAGAAAAGTACAATGCTTTGCCCGGAGTAAGGTGTTTTTTAATTGTTGGCCACATTTCAATCTGTGCAGCGTCAGAAAGCAGATACTGAATTACTGTTCCTCTTTTGCAAGCCTCTTCAATCGGGAATAGTGTTTCGCCCGGAATCCATCCGTCAGCAACAGCTTTATCCCATGATTTCGAGTTTTCTCTTTGACCAATGATTACGTTAAATCCATTGTCTTTAAGATTCAGTGATTGCCCCGGACCTTGTACTCCATATCCGATAACTGCAATTACTTCGTCTTTCATAACCTCTCTTGCTTTCTCCAATGGGAATTCTTCACGTGTAACTACGTTTTCTTCGATTCCACCAAAATTCATAACTGCCATACTTATTCTTTTTAAGTTGATTAGTGTTTTTATTTCTTTTTAAATTTGATTTGAGCTCTGCAAGCTGTATCACCACTTCCTTTTTCTATTTCGAATGCATATTTAAGAGAATCAAGCTCTTTGTGGTGCAAAAGGAGATGATCTCCAAAGCGTGTCTCACTTTGATATGCTATGTCAAACCGCTGAATATCATGTTCATCATGAAATTCTAAAGGAAACAGATCTAAAATATGCTCAACATAACGTGTGCTGTTCACATGTCGGTTTACATCAATATCAGCATATTTGATAGGTATTTTAACCGCATCTGTCTCTTTAATAATCATAGGTCTTGTCGGACGATCAATCGGACAAGGTTTCTCGGATTTATAATCCGCAATGTTCTGAGCAATCGGGGAAAGGTCTATACTCTTACGAGTTTCCATATTTATTATTGACCAGATACTTCTTGCATATCCAAGAACTTCACCAAACTGATTCTTCATCTCAAAATTACGGGATGAAAAAGCTCTGGTTGTATCTTCAACCCATGTCTCAATAATTAACTGATCATAAGTTTTCGGATAGCTGTTCATTTCAATAGCCATTCGGGCCAGGACCCATCTGTTTTCATTTTTCATAAGTGCATCGAATCCCCAGCCACATGAGTCGGCATGAGAGTATGCAACTAACTGAAGATGGTTGATAATCGAGGTGATTGTCATTTCTCCACTCGGATCAACAAAAAACGGGTTTACCTCATATTTAAAAACTGCTACGTTCGAATACATAATACAATGTTTTTAAGAGAGCCGTCTAAACTCTTGTTCTTTAATAAAATCACTGACTTTTTCCTGAGTGTCTTTTGTAATGCAAACTCTTCCTGATCTGGTGAACTGAAGAATGACACCCATGCTGCTTAACTGTCTGAATAAACTTTCAATCAAATCAGTTGTTCCTGACTTCTTTATAACAGTATAAGTCGGATTTATTTCGAGAACTTCGGCATGAAAATGCTTAACAATGCTTTCTATACCTTTACTGTCCATAAGTTTTTCTGTAGAAACTTTAAACAGAGCTACCTCCTGATGAATAATTTCATCATCTGTGTAGTAATAGGATTTAACCACATCAATTCGTTTCTCTATCTGCTTTACCAGTTTGAGAATTGTTGCCTCATCTGACCAGGTAGAAATCGTGAATTTATGAATTCCCTCAACGGATGATGCAGATACGGTTAATGTTTCAATATTAAGATTACGTCGGGTGAAAATAATAGATATCTGATTAAGAAGTCCGACATGGTTTTCAGAATAAACCGAGATTGTATAATACTTTTTATCCATGATCATTTCTTATTTATTACCCAGCATAATATTTGTTATCGTTGCTCCCGCCGGAACCATCGGATAAACCATTCCTTTCTTCTCAACATTTACGACAAGCAGATAGGGTCTGTTATCCTTCAGCATCTCTGAAATGGCATTATCCAGTTCAGAACGATCAGAGACTGCACTTGAGCTTACGCCATATGCTTTCGCTATTTGTACATAATCAGGGTTGTACATGGGGGTATGAGAATAACGCTTGTTAAAGAAGAGTTCCTGCCATTGGCGTACCATGCCAAGATATTCATTGTTAAGAACAATAATCTTTACACCTATACCGTATTGCATGATTGTTCCAAGTTCCTGGATGTTCATCTGTATTCCTCCGTCTCCGACAAAAAGGCAGATGGTTCTCTCAGGAGCACCCAGTTTAGCACCGATAGCAGCAGGAAGCCCATAGCCCATAGTTCCCAGTCCGCCAGAAGTAACCATACTCCTGTTTTGCGTGAACTCAAAATATCTGGAACTGATCATTTGATTTTGTCCGACATCGGTTACAAGAACAGCCTTGTTGCCTGTCGCAGAAGAAATACGTTTAACCACTTCACCCATGTTTAAATGACCAGAAACAGGGTATACCTCATTTTTAATTACGGCATCAAACTCAATAGACTCATGCTCTCTGAAAGAATCAACCCACTCTTTGTGGTCGGTTTCATTAACCCTTGATGTTAGTTCAATCAAAGCCATTCGGGCATCCGAGATTATGGCAACGTCTGTAATTACGTTTTTATCTATTTCAGAATGATCGATGTCAATGTGGATGATCTTTGCCTGCTTGGCATAGGTGTTGAGATCTCCGGTTACACGGTCATCAAAACGCATACCAATAGCAATGAGCAGATCGCATTCATTCGTTTTTATATTCGGACCAATATTTCCGTGCATACCAAGCATCCCTTTGTTAAGCGGATGATTTGTAGGCAGGGCAGAGGCTCCTAATAATGTCCATGCTGCAGGAATACCTGTTTTCTCAATAAATGCAGCCAATTCTTTTTCTGCGTTGCTCAGAGTTACCCCCTGACCAATAAGAAGAAGTGGTTTTTTAGCCGCATTTATTAATGAAGCTGCTTCGTCAAGTTTCTGAACTCCGGGAGCCGGATAAGGATTGTAGCTTCGGATAAAATCACATTTCTCGTAATTAAATATACCTGAGCCCAGCTGAGCATCTTTTGTTATATCAAGTACTACAGGCCCCGGACGTCCGGTTGATGCAATATAAAAGGCTCTGGCTATAGCCCATGAAATATCCTCAACATTACGTATCTGGTAACTCCACTTTGTGATAGGCTGTGTAATCCCTACAATATCGACTTCCTGAAAGGCATCAGTGCCAATAAGCGTTGATGCAATCTGACCGGTTATGACAACCATTGGAGTGCTGTCAATCATTGCATCGGCAACGCCTGTAACAATGTTTGTAGCTCCCGGTCCGGATGTTACAAGAACAACTCCTGTTTTGCCCGATACACGAGCATAACCTTCGGCTGCGTGTGCTGCACCTTGTTCGTGACGAACTAAAACATGATTAATCTCCTCTGTGAAATCATAAAGTTTATCGAAAATCGGGATAACAGCCCCTCCGGGATATCCAAAAATGGTATCCACATTCTCATTCATTAGTGATCGGATTAATATTTCCGACCCAATGATTTTATGTTTGTTTGTCATTTTAACAGAAATAAGATAATAAAGATGATACTTCGTTTTTACTTAATCGATTAACCGGATAGCCCCCTTGTCCGCTGAACTTACCAGTTTAGCATAAGCTTTCAGAGCCTTTGAAACATGACGTTCGCGAAATGGCGCTGTAAATGCTTTATCGCCTCTGGCTTTCTCTTCGTTTCGTCTTGATTCGATTTCTTCAGAGCTGACCATGAGATCAATAGATCTGTTCGGAATATCAATAATGATTTTATCACCATTCCTTACCAGTCCGATAATGCCTCCTGATGCAGCCTCAGGGGATACATGTCCGATTGATAATCCGGAAGTTCCACCTGAAAAGCGACCATCTGTAATCAAAGCACATGCTTTGCCCAGATGTTTTGATTTGAGATAAGAAGTAGGGTAAAGCATTTCCTGCATACCCGGTCCGCCTTTAGGACCTTCGTAAGCAATAACTACAATATCGCCGGCTGCAATTTTGTCGCATAGAATGGCCTGGCAGGCAGACTCCTGTGAATCGAAAACTTTTGCTGTTCCTTCGAATCTCCAGATCGATTCATCCACACCGGCTGTTTTAACAACGCAACCATCCAGTGCAAGATTTCCAAAAAGAATAGCTATACCACCATCTTTTGCATAAGCATGCTCTACAGAACGGATACATCCGTTCTCTCTGTCGGTATCGAGTTCTTTGTATGTTTCGTTTTGAGATCCCATAATAAGATTAAACTTATTACCGGGAGCACTTTTCCATATATCGCAGTCCTTATCGACAGAATAGTGTTCGATAGCCTCCTTTAAAGTAAAGCCATCCACTCTTTTCACAGCTGTATCAAGCAAGTTTGCTTTAGATAATTCGTTCATGATTGACATGATACCACCGGCTCTGTTTACATCCTGAATATGGTAATGCGAATTAGGTGCGACTTTGCATAATACAGGAGTCTTACGTGAGAGTGTGTCAATATCCTTCATGGTGAAATTAACCTCACCTTCACTTGCAATAGCCAGTAGATGCAGAACGGTATTCGATGATCCGCCCATTGCTATATCGAGTGTCATAGCATTAAGAAAAGCTTCGCGCGTTGCAATAGAGCGTGGCAGGACTGAGTCATCACCCTTTTCGTAATATTTATTACAGTTGTCTACTATAATTTTAGCAGCATCATAGAAAAGTTTCTCTCTGTTTGCATGAGTAGCTACGATTGTGCCGTTTCCGGGTAATGCAAGTCCAATTGCTTCATTCAGGCAATTCATTGAGTTAGCGGTAAACATGCCTGAGCATGATCCGCAGGTAGGACAGGCAGAACGCTCAATCTTGCTTACCTGATCATCACTGATTGTGTCATCGGCAGCTTCGATTATTGCATCTATAAGATCTAATGGGCGGTTATCCATTTTCCCAGCCTCCATAGGTCCACCTGATACGAATATGGTTGGTATATTAAGCCTCATCGAAGCCATCAGCATTCCGGGAGTGATTTTATCACAGTTGCTAATACAAATCATTGCATCTGCTTTATGAGCATTGACCATGTATTCAACACTGTCTGCTATAATTTCCCTTGAA
>JBOFDD010000192.1:0-4413 GCA_051646645.1 Bacteroidales bacterium
ATCTGTCCGACTTCCATCTTCTCGTTGTTTGTAATAGCCACAAAACGCCATGTGGTGATCAGATCAGGTAACGTAAACGAGAACGTTACTTTCCCATCTTTGTTTACCGGCAGATTCGGATAGAAGAAGGCGCAGTCGGCAAAGTTGGAACGGAGAGACGAATCATCTCTATCTTCACTCACGACACTATAGATTTCCAGGTTGACAACCTCTTCCTCTAAAACAGGAGGAATAAACTTGGTAGACATACCTCTGATTTTTAAATTGTCAGGCATGGCTACACTCGAAGCCATATATCTCCGGTCTTGTTTAAAACCAAAGTACAGGTTTGTAGCAGCTAATAACGAATCGCTTAACGGGATTGGCTGACTATTAATATTGAATACATCTGTTTTAAAACAATTACCCTCATTCACTCTTGAGCTAAAATTGAATGAAGGGAACAGAGGCTTAAGCGACGGATCAAATCCGGCCAGTTCATTTAATGCTTCATCGTACATAAAAGCCAGAGTAGATGCACTGTTTATCGGTTGTCCGTTTTTCGACAGTGTCATACTCCAGGTCTCTTTTGCTCCCGGAGTCAGATGGTCACGGAAAGTCCCTATAGTAAGTTGTATCGAATCAGGAATGATCGGGTTATTCACATCAAATTCCTGTGAGTAGATCTTTTGGTTTTTTACTGTAATCAGCGTGAGCTGAGCATTATACCCCTTGCCAACTTCAGGAAGAGGCCATGCATGAAGACCTTTTTTTAGTTTCACCCACTTCTCTTCAGCCGGCTTGCCTCCAAGTTTCCAGATGGAACGGATATGAATCTCTTTCTCGGACGTACCGACAAACAGAGTCTTCTCTTTGCCCGGAATCAACAGCAGTGTTGTGTCGGCAGGCATTTCATCCGACTGACTGTTGAAAACAAGAACATCCATCTGAGATTTGATGCTATCAGCAGCTTCGCAAATCAATTTATATTTGCCAACAGCGAATCCGGCAGGCAAGTTTAATTCGAATTTTTTACCCTCAAACCAATTGCCAGATTTCACTTTTCCACCTTTACTGTTTACCAGACGCCATTCACCGTTGGTATTTATCTTTTCTTTCAACGGACTCTGAGCAGTCACTTCATAAGTAGCTTCCTGATCTGAAAGATCGAGGAATATATTACCTGAAATACGGAGGCTATAAGGTCTGTCGGCAACAATAAAAGAGCATGTTCCTTTTTGTGTTTCTCCGTTCTCATTGGTGATCGTAGTAGTAACAAGTCCACGGATAGCAAAGGATTTATCATTAACAACACCCGAAAGAGGGATAGTAAAGCTGAAATTTCCTTTGTCATCGGTTTTCGTCAGGCCGTTTACATTAAAGTTATAACCCCGATTGATAAATCGAAGCAGATAAACGAAATCAGCATTGTAGCTGACCTCCTGATTAGCTACAGGTAATCCGTTGAAAGAGATTGCTTTCCCTGTGATAACAGCTGAATCTGAAGAAGCATATTGTATTTGATTACTTTTAATATTCACCTGAAAGGCAGGAGCCTGATAGGCTTCTACCTGAACACGCTCTCTGCTTGTCTTTTTGTATTTTCCATACTGAAGTTCAGTTTCGATCAAATGATAGCCGTTCATCCCTAAAGCAGGAATTTGCAGACGACCGTCGAAAGTTCCAAACTCATTTGTCATTACAGTGACAGAATCAACAACTTTGTAGTTTGAATTGCGCAATTTTACAGTTAGCTTTTGTACAGCAGGAACAGTCAGTTTAAAAGGCGTAGCAATCCAGGCCCATCCTTTAAATCGGAGTGAATCACCCGGTCTGTAAATGGGCTTATTTGTGATAATTTTAGACTCGTAAATTTCGATAGGTATTTTATTGTCAGCTCTTGAGTAACTTATGTACGTAGGAGCAGATAACTCATTTCCGCGTTTCAAAGTAAACGGGAGGTAAGAGAGCATGTGTTTATCAAGAAACTCATGGACATTCAGATTCCCGTCTTGCATTTTAAACGTCGTTTTGTCTTCATCTATAAAAGAAACAACAGCTTCTTTCAGAGGTTCTCCACTTATGAAATCAACCCCATAAATGGTATTATCTATTGTGTAACAAGCCAGATCGCTTATATACAGATCTGTAGAACTATTGCCTGAGTCTGCTTTTAGTTTCCATGCTCCGGCACGTAGCGGAGGAAGAATTTTGTGAACAGTATCTCTGCTATAGTCAGCAGGTATCTGAAGCGGAAAGAATATGTTTTTCTTTTCGTTTTTGTGTTCAAGAGAGAGTCTGAACCCATTAGACTGAAAGTTGCCGATAGTCATTTCCGTTTTCGCTTTCAGTGGCGATTGTAGCGGTAAATCAATAGTTAGAGCAGGCAATTTCAGATTTGCTATCTCGTTTCTGAATAATGCGGCATAAGCCGTATTCGGATGGCGGCTAATGTATTCTTCGAGCCAGTTAATTTCATCTTTTGCTTTTCGGTAAAAATAGATCTGTTCATAAAGGGCTCCAACTTCAGGTATGTTGTTGTATTCTGCAACTAACGATTTGATACGCTCGTTTCGTGTTTTTTCAGCGTCAAAGTCATCTCCACTCTTGTATTTCCCCCACATAGCAGCAGCCGGTTTTCCGGAGCTGATTAGTATAGCTGTAAACTGTTTGCGAAGTTCCGGATTCATCATCTGATTGCTTTTCCATCGGTCGATCCATGCAGCAGCCAGATAAAGATCAAGGGTAGGTGTAAGGCTCTGAACAATAGGACTTACAGTCAGAATGTTACTATAATCGCTAGTAGTGAAGTTCCTGCATTCAGGAAGTAATTTTAGAAGCTTCTCAGATAATGCATTCATACTTTTTATCTTTAACGAATCATTCATTTCGTTATAAGATATCCGGCTATTGTTGAGGTAATAAAGAATGCCAATAGCTCTGTAGTCAGCACTTTTTATCATATCTGTTTTGTCCAGATAATTATCCAGATGCAAAGCGCGATCCGTAGGATTGAGTCGGTTTTGGTTGCGCAGTTCATAGTTTAGCGCTTTGTATTGCAATCCGGCATTTCCTGTTTTCAGAGCAAGAGCGTAAAGGGATCGCGCCAGTTCGATTGCTTTTTGTGGCTGATCCAGCGAATCGGCAGTCATCATACGACGGTCGACGCCTATTAGATCAGCCTTTACTACTTGCTTGTTTTGTGCAGTAAGCAGTAAAGGGAAAGATAGTGAAAACAGAAAAATCAGATGATAGAAGAATTGACAGATCTTATTCATAAAACCTCCTTTTTTTATGAGATGAATAATTAGTAGTTTAGTTATGAATCCGATGTTGTTTTATAACCGGATATTTATGTATGCACAAATCTAAAGATTAAATCGATACGATTGCTATATTTATTTTTTTTAATACAAGAGAATGTGCTGGATTTCAGAAGCTAAGAAATTTGCTTTTTGTTTGACTCAACTAAAACAGCTTCTAAAAGTCGAGATGACCTCAATAAAAAAAGCGATAGGTTTTGCCTATCGCTTTTTTATTAGCTATTATTTAAGAATAACTGACCCTTTCGAATTAGCTGGTATGATAAACGTATCTTTGGATTTACGTTTCATAACCAAAGCCTTTTTGTCAAGTGAAGGCCTTTTCTTGCTTTTTGAACGGTAAGGACCATATTTAACTTCTAATTGCTGATCTGTTTTTACTTCAAATCCATCTTCAGTCAACCTGATCTCAAAAGATGCATTGGCATTTTTTGCAGTAAACAAGTAATCACCTATACCGATAGTTTTACCTTTAGCCATTTCAAATCCGGTGACTTTTCCATCCAGTTTGAAGATAACTCCAAAATATCCGGAGAAAGTCCATCCGTTGTGTCTGAATGAATTATACGGTTCCGGAGATTGAATAACGATTTGTTCCTGACCGTTGTTTAATTGTACATTCAGAGCCGCTAAACGGTTTTTCTCAGCATCGCGGTCCCATTCCGCTTTTACGACATTGAAGCCTTCACTTGGTCTGTATGGTTCAAACACCACGGCAAAGGGTTTAGTCCATGCTTCGCCTTCCTGTCTTACAAATACGGTAGGCGTCGGTTTAGAGCTATATGGTTCGAATGCGGTCAATGAACGCGGGGTTTCACCAATGTAATAAGTCTTAGGCGATGTTGAAACAAAGAAAGCCTGCATATTCAGCGGTTTACCATGTTTGTCTTTTAGCTTGAAAAGAGATATGGCACCTTCTGCACGTTTACCCGTTGTTTTCGAATTTTTGAAAAAGCGAATACCAGGGAAGTCAGGTTCGACTGTAAACGGGGCAGATTTGTGTAAACTTAACTTATTTCTGCTGTGGTCTAGCAGTTCAACGCTGTCGCCAATATTATGATAAATATAATCATTCATCAACCGGTTGTTGGAACGAAATATATCACTATAG
>JBOFDD010000193.1:0-4264 GCA_051646645.1 Bacteroidales bacterium
TATATAACTCCTCTTTGTCGAGATAGTAGCAATATTTACAATCCAGATTACATAATGCTCCCACCGGTTTTGCCATTACATATATCGGATAGGAAAGAGGATTAAATATAAGTGTATTTCCTTTAGTCATGATTTAAATTATGCGTAATAAAGTGAATTTGAAAACACAAATATAACGTATTCTGCTCATCTGGCAGAAAAAAAGAGCCAATAACATTCGTGCCTATAGAGTAAATTCTTAATTTTGCCTTCATTCCTGTCTGATGGATATCTTTTTGCGGATTTTATCAGGTGGGAAATAATCATCAATTACGGATATTCGAAACAGAAATGAAAAGAAACGACCGTTTACTTAAATATTGGAAAGATTTTAGCTTTAAATATAAGATCTCTGTTCTTAACGAAAAGAAGTTGGAAGAGATTTTTTATCTTCGTATATCCTGGTTGTCGGGTACATTGATTTTAATAACATTTGTTGTTACTATCATTATTCTGGTTTCAACGCTGATTATTTCGACTCCGATTAAGAATGTTCTTCCCGGTTATCTGGATGTTAATGCCCGTCGTGATATTGTGAATAATGCATTGCGTCTGGATTCACTCGAGCAGATGTCTGATTTGCATGATAAATATCTTTCAGCTGTTAAGATGATCGTTTCCGGCGATTTGAGTCCGGATTCAATAAACTCGATTGACTCTATTGCGCAGGTTGATATTACAAAACTTCATGCTTCTCAGGCGGAAGAAGAGTTTCGTAAGCAATACGAAGAAGAAGAGTTGTATAACCTGAATACGCTTAATAAACCAAAATCAACGCAGGTATTACGTTTTATTTCACCGGTTAACGGGATTGTTACGAAATCATTTGCAAAAAACAATCGTCTTGGCGTTACTTTACAGGCTGAAGCGAATATGCCGGTAAGATCAATTGCTGATGGTACAATAATACTTGCACTTGAAGATGATAGTAAGGGTAACGTCATTCAGGTACAGCATGAGAATGGTTGGATATCCACTTATTCAGGAGCAGGTAAGCTGATGAAAGGTGAAGGCGACCGTGTTACATCCGGTGAAACAATAGCACTTACCGGACAAACAGGTGACAGAAAAGAATGTTATCTGTATTTTCAGATATGGAATAAAGGAAAAGTAGTAAATCCAAACGAATACATTACTTTCTGATCCGTATACTGTATATAGAATAGTGAGGATTAAATAAACAAGAACTCCTTGTTAATAAGGAATAGTTTTTATGACAAAAAAGATAGCGATATTGGGCTCAACAGGCTCAATCGGAACACAAGCCATTGAAGTGGTAGAAGAGCATCCTGACTTATTTGAGGTTTATGCGCTCACTGCTAATAATAATTCTGACCTGTTAATTAAACAGGCATTGAAGTTACAGCCCGAAGCGGTTGTAATTGCCAACGAGGATAAATATTCCGAAGTAAAAGAGGCTCTGAAGAATGAGCCGATTAAGGTGTATGCCGGGAGTGATGCGATTGCACAAATTGTAGAGGCTGAACCAATTGATATCGTTTTGACTGCCATGGTGGGTTATTCGGGGCTACAGCCTACAATTCACGCTATTAAGGCTGGTAAAGCAATTGCATTGGCTAATAAAGAGACGTTAGTAGTTGCCGGTGAGCTGATTACCTCCCTGGCACTTGAATACCGGACACCTATTTTACCGGTCGATTCGGAGCATTCGGCTATTTTTCAATGTTTGACGGGAGAGCCGAATCCGGTCGAGAAGATAATTCTTACAGCATCGGGTGGTCCATTCCGAAACTTTACAGCGGAGCAGTTAAAGCACGTCACAAAAGCACAGGCCCTGAAACATCCAAACTGGGAGATGGGTGCAAAAATTACGATTGATTCAGCATCCATGATGAATAAAGGTTTTGAAGTGATAGAAGGAAAATGGCTTTTTGATCTTCGCCCCGATCAGATCGATGTAGTCGTACATCCTCAATCGATTATACATTCCATGGTCCAGTTTGAAGATGGCGGGGTTAAGGCTCAGATGGGAGAACCCGATATGAAGCTGCCTATACGTTATGCCTTTTCGTATCCGTATCGTTTGAAAACGCTTCAGGCGCCACGGGTTGATTTTTCTAAGCTTAGTCAGCTTACTTTTGAACAACCGGACGTGAAGCGATTCCGCAATCTTCAGTTTGCTTATGATGCGATGCGTATAGGAGGCAATATGCCTTGTATTCTCAATGCTGCGAATGAGGTAGTTGTAGATGCTTTTCTGAAAGAGAAAATCGGATTCCTTCAGATGTCCGATATAATTGAAAAGGCAATGGAAAAAGGAGCGTTTTTGCAAGCACCATCCTACGAGGATTATGTAGAAACGGATAAACAAATAAGAATACTAACCCAAGAATTAATAGGTTGAAATACCCGTTCATCGTTTTTTCGGTGAAAAGATTAGGAAAGAAATATGGAGACATTTTTGATTAAAGCTTTACAGTTGATTGCCAGTCTGTCACTACTGGTTATTGTACATGAAATGGGCCACTTTATGTTTGCCCGCATTTTTAAGGTGAGAGTGGAGAAGTTTTATTTGTTCTTCAATCCCTGGTTTTCTCTTTTTAAGTACAAACCCAAAAATAGTGAGACAGAATATGGTATAGGCTGGCTTCCGCTTGGCGGATATGTAAAGATTGCCGGAATGATTGATGAGTCAATGGACAAAGAGCAATTGCAAAAACCGGCAGAACCATGGGAGTTCAGAGCTAAACCGGCATGGCAGCGTCTGCTGATTATGGTAGGAGGGGTAATGATGAACCTGATTCTTGCGTTCCTGATTTACAGCATGATGATTTTTGTCTGGGGTAATAACTATATTCCGTTGCGTAATGCAAAGTTGGGAATGGATTTTAGCCAGACAGCTAAGAATATTGGTTTTGAAAAAGGGGATATCCTTCTGGCTGCTGACGGAGTGAACCTGGAACGTTTCGATGATCAGGCTTTCAGAACCATTGTAGAGTCACAGGAAGTTACTGTCCTTCGCAACGGGAAAGAGGTGAAGATTGCCATACCATCGGACTTTATGCAGACAATCCTGAAAGAAAAGGAAGATAATAAGATTCCTTTCACCATGATGCGTTTTCCAATGGTGGTTCACGAGCCCGTAAAAGGGCAGGAGGCTGAACGGGCCGGATTGCAACCGCGCGATAGTATTGTAGGGATTAACGGACAAATGGGGCTTTCATTTACAGATATAACAGCCGCTTTTGCTGAAAATAAAGGAAAACAGGTTTCATTGGACTTTTACCGCAATGGGATGCTTTCTTCTACGACTGTACATGTAGATACTTTAGGTAAAATCGGTATTATGCTGGAATCACCGGCAAAAGTGTACGAAGCGGTAACTGAGCGGTTCTCTTTCTTTGAATCTTTCCCTAAAGGAGCACAGAAAGCAGCAAACAAGCTGACCGGCTATGTTTCGGATATGAAATATGTATTCACGAAAGAAGGAGCTAAGTCTGTTGGTGGTTTTGGCGCTATCGGAGGTCTGTTCCCTTCAGAATGGAGCTGGCCTGATTTCTGGGAGCTTACTGCTTTCTTGTCCGTGGCGCTGGCATTCATGAATATTATTCCTATTCCTGCGCTGGATGGCGGACATGTGATGTTCCTGTTCTACGAAATGATTACAGGTAAACAGCCTAATGAGAAATTTATGGAATATGCGCAAATGGCAGGTATGATTTTCTTGTTCGGTCTTATGCTTTACGCTAACGGCATGGACTTGTTCCGTTACTTTATGAAGTAATATAAATACAACAATAAAAAAGGAGGGTTTCATCGGAATCCTCCTTTTTTATTGTCTGTTTCGTATTCAGCAAGCTCTGTTTTGAGCTTGCTTTTTTATATTCAGGTATATGAAGTTTGCTTAAGTCAATGTTTTTTCTCACTATTGTATATGTTTCAAACTACACAGAATCTATAAACTGGTGAATATGAATTATTATTACCTTATTCTTATCCTTTTATTTATGAAAACGACAAGTGTACTTTCTTCAGTATTTCCACAGCCGTTAGAATTTAAAACAACGGAGCGATTTATTACACTTTCGCCGGATATGAAGATAAAAACATCCGGAGCAGAATGTGAGAACTCTGTTCGTTTTTTTACGGGTTACCTGAATAAATATTATCCCGGTCTGACTAATTGCAGTACTACCCAAAAGAAGAAACCGCAACTTGTTTTTGAAGTGAAACCATCTAAGCGGAAAAGGAAAGGAGCATATCG
>JBOFDD010000194.1:0-5594 GCA_051646645.1 Bacteroidales bacterium
CTAAGGAGACTTCTTCATGCGCATTTTTTTATGACTGTTGTATCGTCAATTTCCAGCAAAATTCGGGTAATTATTCTACCGGACCAAAATAATGTGACCCATCGCCTTTTAGCTTATTAATTTATTCAGCAGACCCTAACTAAGTTATGAAAAAATTATTATGGTTAGCTGCAGCAGTAATGCTGATTGTTTCGTGTAATGGAGAGAGTGATTCAACAGAAAAAAAAGGTCTTAATCCGGATGAAACAGCAATTCTAAAGGCTGGATCATCAACAAGAGCAATTTTTGATGGCACAGAATCTTATCAGGATTCAGTAAATAGAGTATTTGAAGCTGAAAATTACTGTATCACTTTTGTTAGATTTGGTCATATTTATGATGGAAGTGAATTGGGCGATAATGAAGTAGACAGAGCTAATAAGCGCTTTACTTTACGGAACTTACACGTCGTTTCTCAGATATCGGCTAATGCACCTTATGAACTTGGTTATTTGCCGGATATGGAAGAGCTGATTTTTACAAAGCTATGGTCGGCAGGCAACGGATGGAGAACAGATACCATTGCTTATGTACCAACTAAAGCGCTTAAGGAAGTTGGGGCAAAAGTTAAAGCAGCATTCGCTAAAGAAGATTATGAAGAATGCCGCCGATTGCTACAGAATGAGTATATATTCAAACCGATTGATGCAAAAGGGTATAAAGCCTTAAAAGCAGCCGGATTAAATTAAGAAGAAATTAATAGCCAATTGATATAGGCTGTCTGACTTGTTTTATTCACCGATTATAAATTCCGTATTGTTTTTATATATAGTGATTTGATTTGCCCTGTTTTGAACTTATTAACCAATTGTTGATAACTCCATACGTTTCATTCTGCCGGATAATTAGGTATGATTATTTTTTGAAATACGCCAGATTAATTCTATTTACACCTATGATTAATATCTTTCGAGGAAATATTAAGAATACAATATATAAAAGGCGATGCAAATCAATGCATCGCCTTTTTTATATTGTATCTCAGGATTACAATTGTTCTTTAATGAAACGGATCATTTCAGGCTCTTTGTTCTCGATAGAAGTAAGAAGTCTGAACTGAGCAACCGATCTTACGTGGTTGTGTTCAGGATACTTGATTTTGTAGTAAGTATCACCGTTCAGGTAATCCGTAAGGAAACGAACTGTTTGCATGTAAGTAAGCAGTTTCGCTCCGTAAGGAAGCATTTCGATCTCGATCGGAAGAAGGAATGAACGTGCGCTTTCGATGTAACCTTTAGCAAATGCTTTGAAGATTTCCATGTTTACACTTACGTTTTCCAGATTCTGATCATCCTCAGCTCCGGTGTTACCTGCTGTACGGATAAAGTCTCCGAAATCAGAAAGAACGAATCCCGGCATAACTGTATCCAGGTCAATTACACAAAGAACATCTCCTGTTTCGTCGAAAAGAAGGTTGTTTACTTTTGTGTCGCAGTGTGTAATGCGTTTTGGAAGTTTTCCTTCGCGGTGAAGAACTTCTGCTTTACACATCTCCTCAGCTCTTTTCTCAATTTCGTCAACAAGCCATTGTACAGACTCAAGACGGTTTGCTTTGTTTTCTTTCACAGCAATACGGAAATCGTTCAGACGAGACTCCATGTTGTGGAAGTTAGGGATTGTCTCACCCAGAGTGCCATTAGGGATATCAACCAGCATAGACTGGAATTTACCGAATGCTCTTCCGGTGTGGAAAGATGATTCGGCATTGATCGCCTCAAATGTCTGAGAATGGGGAATCATAACTGTTACACGCCAGTAGTTGATCCCGTCGAAATAATATAGTTTACCATCCGTAGCAGGGATGATTTTTAGCGATTTGCGCTCAATATCTGTTTCACCAGCCTCTTTTAACTTGTTGGTAATTTGTTCTGTTACTACCTTGATGTTGTTTTGAAGTAAATCAACATCTTTGAAGATAGCGTGGTTAATGCGCTGTAAAACGTAATCCGGATGCTCGTCTGAATAAGTCTTTACGCAATAAGTGTCGTTAATTAATCCACTTCCAAGTGGGTTGATAGATTCAATATTACCTTCAATATTAAATTTTAGGGCTATTTCTAACAATGGGTTCATTTTGGTTTTTTAGTTTTTTGTTATATTGAATTTATAGAAATCTTTGGTGTTGTTGTTTTTTGCAGTAAGAATCAGACGATAGATTTTGTCGCCCCAAACATTTGAAAGGCGTGGATCATCTAATTTTACCTCTTCGACCTCAAAATTAAACTGATTTTTGTTATAATGAAATATTAGAGCCTCTTTCTTTCCTTTTAATCGAAGTTTTCCTTCTTCAATTTTTTCAACACCGTTTGCAACCATAAATACAACACGGTTAGCTCCTTTAGTTTCATTCAGTAAAAAATCATCGGTGATTTCCAATCCTTTTTTACGGTCAAGCTTGTAACTGCGGTTCCAATATTTACATGCACTTTCAGCCGGATAGGCGTTGGCAATATTCAGGCTTACTTTGGCGTTGCCGGCACTGTTAGAGAACTGCATATCCTTCGCTTTATAGTCTGAACCGAAAGCCTGTTGTACACCATTAATGACAGGCAGGTTGTGATAAGCCGATTGCATTGTCCAGATTGTGTAACGATCTTTCGAGAAAGTTTTAGCTGTATAAGTACCTACACCGGCATCAATCAGAATTGGGTCAGTGTTGAAATAAAGAGAGAATGTTCCCACATCGTTGTGGTTGTGGCTCTCGTTGTTATATCCACCTTTCGCAGCAAGGAAAAATCCGTCAGTCGTTCCTTTCTTGCTTCTTATTCCGGCTACTTCTGTTCCTTCGAGGAAGAAATGCCCCGGATAATAAGCGATAGCAGGAGTATTCTGCAGGTCTTTCCATATAAGCATTTTCTGCAATGTCATATCCAGAGTCGAAGCTACATATTTGTTGCTTTGATCTGTAGAATGCATAACGTAAGCAGCGAATTGTTTCAGATCCTTATTGTTGGTTGAATTCCCGTAGCGGTAGATAATATCCGATAGTCCCTTCGCAAAGGCCGAAGCATCTGCAAAGTTCATGTAATATCCGTTCCCAACGTGGCTGAGAGCAATGTATTCACCCATTCGCTTAACGATAGATTCATTAAAGATATTGATATTGCCATTGCTTATGCGATCAACCAGTTCCAGATATTCAAGAAGCTTTCCGGCAGCATGGTCCCAGTAGGTAGGTCCCTCTTCGCATCCACCATCCTCTTTATAGTAGTTGATAAACTTATCGGTCGAATTCAATGTTTTGCGCATAACCCGTGCTTTCGTTTCCGGATTGTCCGAAGTAAGCATTGTTGCAGTAAGAACATTGAAATTACACCATGGATTCCAGTTGTTAACAAGGTGTCCCGGAATATATCCCATCCACCAAAGATCTGTTCTTTCCAGATAAGGGGTAATAATACGACGGTCCACTTCCGACTGAATACGTTCAGCAATAAGCGGATTCACAGCATCGAACTGATCTTTGAAGAAATAATAACTCCAGCCCATCAGGTTTCCGATCTCACCAACCGTAAGGTCAATGATCGGCTCTGTCTGATCAGGTACACCCACTCCTTTTTTTTGCAGGTTCAAGTGAGCTGAAATAGCCCATGATGTCTGTTCGCAAAGCGACCATGTTGCATCAATAATCGGATCGATAAAACGACCTTTCCCTTCAGCAAGTTCGCCTAAGATCAGATTTCGCAGATTATCGCGGCGAGCTTTATAGTGATCTTCGTTGATCATTCGGTTTCCGTTACGCTTAACAGCCAGATAGGTAGTTAATGGCACAGTGCCGTAGGTGTATTTTGCGCTTTTTTCAGCCTGACGGATAATCACTTTTTTATGATCAACCGGCATGATAGAGTCCCAGAAAGCCCTGTCGGTATATTTTGCATAGGGCTCAAAGTTGCTGCTGATCAGTTGCTCATCTGTTAGTTGTTTTGCCTTATTATCAAGTAGATTGCGCTCTGCCTGTGCTGAAAGCATAAAGACAGAGGCAATGAATAATAAGACGAAGCTAAATAGTCGGGTCTTCATCTTCTGATTCGTTTTGGTTTTAACTGTATTCTGTATTAATGAGTTCTGTTCTTATTTGTTCTGTGTCTTTTCGAGATATTCAGCAGGCGTGGTTCCGGTTGCTTCTTTAAATACACGATAAAAAGAAGTTTTGGAGTTAAATCCACACTCTTCACCGATAGCCCATAATGTGAAATCTTTGTATCTTGGTTCTTCCATCTTGCGTTTTACCGCTTCGATACGATATGAATTCACATAATCAGGAAATCCTTTCTGCTTGTTCTCTTTCAATATCTGAGTCAGCTGCTGCTCTGACAACTTAAGATAAGCTGCTAGTTGAGCTTTATTCAAACGCTTGTTCAGATAGAGTTCTTCTTTTTCCATCAGATCATCCAGCTCAGCCATTAATTTTAATGACGAGTCGGTGATTTCTTTGATTACAGCAGAGGACATATCCTTAGATTCTCGTTTGATTTTTTTATTATCACCTGAATCGACAAGTGTTGCACTATTCTTTTTGCCTTTTTTGATGTATATGAAAACAACTCCGCCAATCAATAATAATATTGCTCCGATTGTCGCACAAGTAGCTATAAACGGATAAACTGTAACTTTTGCAACTACGCGCGGGGCACCCCAGAATCCATCGGCATTTGCAGCACGAACTTCCAGTTTGTATTTACCCATTGCCAGGTGATTAAGCGAAATGACATTTTCTCCAAGTGGTATCCATACAAATGTAGAATCTTTTCCGGTGAGCCGGTACTGAAAGCGATTGCGCCATGAGTTCAGATAGGAGAATCCTGATATAGAAATAGCAAGATCATCTCTGTCGGAAACAGTGAGATTGGCAATGCCATCAGAGCCTTTATGAATATCCTTAATTTGTTTGCAGCCAACTTTTATAGTCAGAATATGCGGAGCTGCTATGTAATTATTTTTAAATGCAGTTTTTGAATTAATCATATTCAGACCGTTGTCTCCTCCGAAAAACAGGATAGAGTCAATCCGGGCATTAACTTTATTATTGAACTTCTTATTTACTAATCCATCTCCTTCTGCAAAATGAATCATTTGTTTATTTTTCGTATCAATCCGGGCAACCCCCTGATTGCTTGTGGCAAACCAGATATTGTCTGAGTTGTCAACTTCAAGTCCTGTAACATATGAACCGGCAGATGCTTCTGAAATCAGATTTTTGATAAATGATTCGGATACGGGGTCATAAACGGAAATGCCATTAGCCGTTCCGAAAAGAAGCTTGTTCTTGTATTCTACAACTTCTGCAATCTGATCGGAAAGCAGGTTCGGATCTGTTTTTGTCGTGTACAATTTGCTTTTCTCCGGTTGTGTCGGATTCATGGATATTGCACCGCCAAGGTGATAAATAACCCAAATTTGACCTTGTTTATCTTCAAAAATATCTTTTATATTCGTGTAGATATCCTTCGGCTTATTTTTGATAAGCGAATTGAACAGGACAAGTTGTTTTGTTTTAGGATTATAGCGATATAGCCCACGGTCCAATACTCCAAGCCATACATTACCTGAACGAT
>JBOFDD010000195.1:0-8990 GCA_051646645.1 Bacteroidales bacterium
TCTAGCTGTTTCCCTTGTGATTTGAATTTCATAGTCCTGATTTTTAACACTCAAATATAGTGATTTTATATCAATTGAACTAATGAAAATGTATTTATTTACTGATAGTCAGATGTTTATATTTATTCAGCAGACCCTAAGTAACGATACTATTATCGTATTCTCTCATGGGAAATGAATTTTATGTTTCTATATTTCTATATTTAATGATGTAGGTAGAGATGTAGATAATAGTGTAGGTAGAATCTTAGTGTAGGCAGGCTTGTAATCTACCTACATGCATAAAGCTTTGATTATTAATTTAATATAGCTTAATGTAGGCAGTGTAGGTAGATTGTTTTAGTGTAGCGGGGTAGTCTCTCTAAACGTTTTTCTTCTTAAGATCAACTTTGTCGGCAAGTGCGTTAAGCTTCGATACACCCTCAATAAAATGTTTACTTGCTTCGTGAATAGTCAGAACCTCGGCGTTTTCCCATTCTTCGAATATAAATAGCTCGGTTTCATTATAAGCATTTGCATATACATTATAGGAAATACATCCGGCTTCAAGACGTGAAGCTATTGCCAGTTTTTCCAGATCATTCAGTAGCTCAGCCTTATTGCTTAGCTTAACTTCAATTTTTACTTGTACTTCAATCATGATTTATTGTTTATGAAACAGCACGAACAAGCTGTTTAAGATTTGAGTTTTAAGATGAATTTTTCGTTCAGATTTTTCCACGAATCACAGATTATCCGGTTCTATTTTGCGAATAACCCGACAGGGATTACCTGCAGCCAGACAATTAGCCGGAACAGATTTGGTAACTACGCTACCGGCTCCGATAGTCGTATTATCTCCAATAGTCACTCCCGGCAGAATAATCGTTCCGCCGCCAATCCAGACATTCTTTCCTAAGGTAACCGGAGCAGTAGATGATTTCCAGAACTGTCCGTTTTCAGGCAAGCGTTCACGGGGATTTACCGGATGGGTAACTGTATAAATCTGTACAGCCGGACCAATTCCGCAATGATCACCAATTGTTATGCGATTACAGTCCAGGAAAACACAATTCATATTTATTTCCACATTCTTACCGATATGGATATTTTCGCCATAATCGACAAATACAGGAGCGGCGACCCATACATTTTCACCTCTCGATCCGATTAGTTCATCCAGAATAGCATTAAGCTCATCCCGGTCCCTGCTGTCCGTCGCATTATATTTTTGTTGAAGTCGCTTAGCCAGATGCCAGCGTTCAATCAATTCGGCATCACCGCAATCATAGATTTCGCCAGCCAGCATTTTTTCGCGTTCTGTCATAGTCCGTTAGTTATGGGGGTTATTCTGCTTTGGGTGCTAATATAGGATAATTATTTCTTTTTTATATAATAACCTCCGGTTTTAGGAACCCCACGGAATTCGATAATTCCTGATTTGCCGAGACATGGTGGGTGACCTTATGAGCTGATGACTTGCGGGAAGTATCTAGCTACCAAGCAGAAGAGTATAAAAAAACGATAGTGTTTCATTTTTGAAGCACTATCGTTGATGTTGTTATATCCTTCGCTTAAAAAGAGATAGACAATAATTCCTGTCCCAACTTATGCAATGCACGCTCAAGTTTTAACGCTTGTTCCGGGCGAGGTTTTCTGTCTCCCGATGCGTAATGCCACAATTGTTTCTGGTTAATACCTGTAATCCGTTCTAATCCAGCTTTCGTAAATATCCCTGCATAAAAGTCTAATACAGACTTAACATCCATTTTAAATAGCAATTGATAATCACCTTTTAATTGCTCCGGGACATCAACACCGGCTATTTTACAACCTTCAACATACAGCTCTATAGATTCGCAGATATTATTTTTTATCTCATCAATAGTACTTCCTGTAGTTGTAATACCGTCAATATCGCTTAGATAAGCACTATAATTACCTTCAGCTCGTTCAATAATGACTAATAACTGGTTCATAGTTAAGTGATTTAATAATTATTCTAATAAATCGGATGACTTAAAGAAGACCTGCCGATTTTAAAATAGATCTTTCTGTTCCTATTGCTAAGTCGTCCGATAATTTTCCGGGTACTGTAATAGGTTTTTCTCCTGGCTTAAAAAACAACCTGTGAGAACCTTTTCCACGACCTTCTTTTTCGGTCCATCCATTGGCTTTCAACAGGTCAATAACCTCTTTTACTTTTTTTGCCATTGGTTATTAGTTTTGGTTAATGTTACGAAGATAACTATTTTTCTACTATAAACAAATAAATAGTAACTATATTTCTACTAAGATGCAGGTTTAACACAATTGAATGCAGTATAGCTTTAAAAAATCAATCTGATAATCAATTCCGATTATACCGATCAACAAAATATCCGGGTCGTATGATTAACTTCTTTCAACAGCATGATTATTTTTGGGAGCTGTACAACGTGCAAATTAATCATCCCGGGAATGAAATTCTTTATAGGGATAAACACAAAAAAACGGACCAGTAAACACTGATCCGTTAATCTTATACAAGTATTATAGAGTGTAATTCTTCTGATAACTTCTGAATTCCGTTGGTAATTTTCTCTATTTGTTTCTTTCTCGGTTTGTGAACTCCTGCAGCATAATGCCATAACTGACGTTCGTTAATTCCTGTAATTCTGCTTAATGCCGCTTTAGTAAAAATATTGCTGTAATAGCCTAAAAAAGTAGGAATATCAAGTTCAAAAAATAATTTAAACTCTCCTTTTAAAATTTCTACTGGGTTGTCGTTGTCTTCTAAATAAAGCTCAATAGCTTCTGCTGCATTTGTTTCAATTTCTGATAATGTGTTGCCTACGATCACAATTGGAGCACCATCAATGTAGGCGCAAAAGTTTTTTTTCAGAATGCTCTACTGTTACTCTTACTGGTTTCATCTTTATTTGTTTTGTGTTTCATGTTTTGTTCATCAAAGCAAACAGTTATTACTGTTTCATTTTAAGCAGAAGAATTATTTTAATCCTGCCTGCTTTAAAATGTTGTGATAGGTTCCTTTTCAATGCCTTTACTATTGTGATTAGGTGCAATTACTGTTCTTCCATCAGAGTGCTCATATTTCAAATGGCTTCCTCTTTGAGATTTAAAGTAAAAACCGGCATCAATAAGCATGTCTATCACCTTTTTTACTTTGATAAATGACATAATGTTTCTGATTTTAAATTACATCACAAAAATATAGTAGAAAAACGAATACTACAAATAAAAAGTCAGCCCTCAGTGTTTTCACATTCTTCGAGTATAAAACAATTCTGTATCCTTTACAGTATCACAGATGACACTGTATTTTCTTTTGAACGTGACTGTAAATATTCCATCTGAGTGAAATTCGGGTTCCGGAAGGTTTGCTTCTTTCATTGTGTTTCTTATATTGGGAGTCTATTGATAAAATTTGATTAAATAGATATATTAAACTTTAGCTTGTTAAATCTTTTCAGCGTATATTTGAATTTATTCTTGTTTGAAAAATTACAATAAATACGTTGTTAATCTCCGATAAAAATTTAATTATTTTACTATGAGTATAAAATCTTTTCAAGACTATATAAGGAATAACTTTTCTAAGATAGTTTTAGTGTCAATATTATTCCTATCAATTATAGTATTCAAAGAAGAATATATTTCTTTAATAAATAATATTTGGGTCAATCCTATAGCTTCTAAATTAAATAATGTTATTTATCCGATAGTCGTTTTAGTGCTAACCTGTTTCTATTATATAATCGTTATAGCTAATGAAAAAAAATATAATATAGGACGGTTGTTCTTATTAATCAGTCTATTGTCTTTATATTTGATATGTAAGTGGATGGATTTATGGGTGTATTATAATGGTGTGTTGGATATAAATTATGCAAGTATTCTTTATGTGCCATTGCTTTTTGAATTTTTATTACTGTTTAAGCAGTGCCGGAGTAGGAAAAATCAGCATAGCCCTTTATTTATATATGAGGATCCATCTTCAAATAATGATGAGTATGATCGATCTCAATTTATCAATTCATTGTTTGAGCAAATAAAATATAGTTTTTATTCTGAAGGTAGTTTTGCAATTGGAATTTGTGGTGAGTGGGGAAGTGGGAAAACTTGTGTTTTGGAAAAATTAAAAGATCAGTATGTGTTGTCTAAAAATATTGATTCAATAATATCATTTAATCCGTGGCATTCTGATAACTATAAAGTAATAGTTTATGATTTCTTGATAGCCTTCTCGAATGAAATTAAAAGATACATACCACAATTATCAGATGATTTATATAAATATGCATCAATGTTAACAAGTGAGCTTCATGATGATAAAATATTAAATTCAATAATGGATAAACTTGTATCTAAATTTTCTCATGAAAGTTTAGATACGAAGTCTCAATATAAAAAAATTTCAGACCAATTAAGGTCTACTCCAGTTAGAGTTCTTGTTATTATTGATGATTTAGATAGACTGGATAAAAATGAATTATTGAGTGTTTTACGATTAATTCGGAATAGCGTAAATTTTCCATATTTGCAATTTATTGTATCTTATGACAAAGAGTACATTTTAAATACAATAGATAATGATAATCCTCATTTAGCACATAATTATCTTCAGAAAATATTCAATGTTGAGATACATTTACCAAAATTTGATGATGATATTATTTGTAGAACATTGAGTCTTAAACTTCAAGAGATATTAAGCACACATGATGAAGCATTGAATGATAAGATTAAAAATGCATTATATATGACTATGGATGGGGCCTATGGGGATAATTATTTAATTCCTAAAGTCTTAAGGAATATGCGTGATGTTATTAGGTTTATTAATTCATTTAAATTAATCTGGAAGTGTATATCAGATAAAGGACTGCTTGACGAAATAGATTATATTGAGATGATATATATTGAGCTGTTGCGCTATAAGTTTAGTAATATATATTGTATTTTACGAGATTATCCGTCTTTAATATTGCATAAGGTACAAGATAATAAATTGTATATATTCAAGCCTCAATTAATAGAAGAACAAGCTATGACAAGTTCTTTTGATTCAAAAACTAAACTTGAGAATATATTAAGAGGATATAATAGTGATTCTATAGTGATTGCTACTAAAATATTAACTGTTCTTTTAGGAGAAAACAAAGTAGTTGATTTTAATTATGATACGAACAATTTGTGTAACATAACGCCTTGCAATAACTCCATAACTTATGTAAGTAAGTTTTCAAATTACTTCAAATACAATGTTGGTGATAGAACTTTGACAAAGGCTGATTTTAATTCATTATCTTTCGCTCAAAGTGATTTTAATGAAGACTATGATTTGATTAAAAAGTGGATAGAAGATAAAAGTTTAAATGATTTAGAAAATCTCCTCAAAGGATTATTGTTTGATAAAGATAATATTGAAAGAACTTATGTTTTTTTTGAGAATCTTTGTGGTAAGAATGAAATATCTATACTCAATATATTAAATTGCTTCATACCAGAATATTTGAAAAGACTGGAATATCACAACGATGCACAATTTAAAGCTTTGTTAAGTTTATGGGTGGTTCTACTAGATAAAAATATTTTATATATAGATAATGTAAATATTCTAATGGCTATTTTATACTCAGATAATTTATCATTAAGAATTAAAGGGGAAGTGAAAGATAAACATCGGAATTTAATACGTGATTTTTATAATGATCATCAATCAAGCAAGCAGTTGAATGAGCTTGTAAAAACTTTAGAATATAATTCATCAGAAGTAATATCTGAACTTGTGATTCCTTTTAAAGAGATTTTTGAATTACTTGAAAATAGAAAAGAGTAATGTGTTTTTCGTACTATTCTTAATATAACAGGTTGTATAATCCTGAAGCATAATTCGTTGAATGCAATATTTTTTATCCGTGCAGGGATAAATTTCTTCGATAATCGGATTTTTGCAACGGCAGGAGGTACTAATGGACAATTTGTATTTTTTCTTCGGTATAGCGGAATTTGGATTATTTTGTAGGATAGACAATATAAAGTTAAAAAAGAGAGAAAGACCGGAGTCCTTCTCTCTTTTTTTATCATTGAGTTGAATGCGTCTTATGCAATACCTGCGAATCCCATGAAAGCAAGAGCCAGAAGGCCTGCTGTCAGAAGAGCGATAGGTGTTCCCTGCATTGCTTTTGGCAATTTAGTTAAGCTTAGTTGCTCGCGGATGCCAGCGAACAATACAAGAGCAAGACCAAAACCAATAGCAGTAGAGATCGCATAGATCACTGAGCTAAGCAATGAAAGATCTTTCTGGTGAACAAGGATTGCTACCCCAAGGATCGCACAGTTAGTTGTGATCAGTGGAAGGAATACTCCTAATGCCTGATAAAGGGGAGGAGATACTTTCTTCAGAATGATCTCTACCATTTGTACAAGCGATGCAATAACCAGAATGAAAGTAATTGTTTGCATGAATCCCAAATCGAATGGTTCAAGCAAATACTTTTGCATTAAGAAGGTTACGATGGTTGCAATTGTCATAACGAAAGCTACGGCAGCACCCATCCCCATAGCGGTATCAACCTTTTTGGATACACCAAGGAAAGGACAAATACCTAAGAATTGCGACAGTACCACGTTGTTTACGAATACTGCGGCGATAAATATCATTATATATTCCATAATTCTTAGTTCTTAGCTTTAAACTTGTTGATAATGGCGATCAGATAACCCAATGCAAGGAAAGCACCCGGAGCAAGTACGAATACCAGTGCACCGTATCCTTCCGGATAGATTGAAAGATCGAAGATTTTACCTGTTCCTAAGAATTCGCGAACACCACCCAGAATAGTCAGTGCAAGCGTAAATCCAAGTCCCATGCCGATACCGTCAAGCATCGAGTCAAAAGGTGTGTTTTTAGCTGCAAAAGCTTCGGCACGTCCTAATACCACACAGTTTACAACGATAAGCGGAATAAATAATCCTAAGCTTTCGTACAATGAAGGCAGATAAGCCTGCATACAAAACTGTACGATAGTTACGAATGTTGCGATAATCACAATAAACGCAGGGATACGTACTTTGTCAGGAATGATGTTCTTCACTGATGAAACCACAAGGTTTGAGCACATCAGTACGAAAGCTGTTGCAAGTCCCATCCCCATACCGTTGATTGCAGAAGATGTAGTACCCAGTGTCGGACACATACCAAGAAGCAAAACAAAAACCGGATTCTCTTTAACCAATCCGTTTGTCAATATCTTAATCTTACTCATAGTCTTATTATTTTAGTTGGTCCTTAACAGCATCATAACCGCGCTGAACCGCATCAAGAAATGCTCTTGAACTGATTGTTGCAGCTGTGATTGCATCTACTTCACCACCGTCTTTAGATACCGTTAGCTTGTTTACAGCAGGATTCTTCCCGATGATACTTTGTGATGGCTTATCGGTATTGCTGAACCACTCCTGCATTTTAGAACCCAGACCCGGAGTCTCGGCATGCTGAAGTACAGCGTAGTTGTTGATCGATCCGTCGGCATTGAAACCAACCATTAGTTTGATCAGACCGCTAAAACCTTTCATCGTAGATGTTTCAACTGCGGCACCGACAAGCTTGCCATCCTGTTTTGCAGGATAAATCAGAACGATTGTTCCGTCAGGAAGTTTCGATTCGATTTTATCAGCCATAGGGTCGTTGTTGAACGGAGGACAAACTGCCTTGATTGCATTAATCTGTTTTGCCAGATTGGATTGTCTGATTGGCTCTTCAGTTAGTTTATAAACTCCACCCAGAGCAGCAGCTGCTATACATGTAATGGCGGTAAGCACCAATACCATGTTTAAAAATGTAGATTCTAACTTAGCCATTTTTTCTAACCTCCCCGAAACGTTTAGGTTTGCAATAAGTATTAATTAGCGGAGTCAATGCATTCATCAGAAGAATAGCGAATGAAACCCCTTCCGGATATGCACCGAATTTACGGATGATAATTGTGATTGCTCCGATCATGAAACCGTAGATAAGCATTCCTCTGTGTGTCATTGGAGATGTAACATAGTCAGTAGCCATGAAGATAGCTCCTAACATGATACCACCTGTAGCTAACTGTTCAAGCGGATTTGCTCCAACAAGGAAAGAGAATACGATAACTCCCGCAAAAAGAGAAACCGGTACATGCCATGTGATGATGCGTTTCCACAACATATAGGCAAATCCAAGAAGCAATGCCAGTGCACTTACTTCACCCATTGATCCGCCGATCATACCTGTGAAAGCATCAACGATATCAACATTTCCTTCGGCTACACCTTTCAGGTAAGCAAGCGGAGTTGCTCCTGTAGCTACGTCAATCGTAGAGAAACGATCGGCAGCGTTAACCATCGGCCATGTTGTCATTTGTACAGGGAAAGAGATCAAAAGGAATACACGTCCAACCAAAGCAGGGTTGAAGATGTTGTTTCCTAAACCTCCGAAAGACATTTTACCTACACCGATCGCTACTAATGCGCCGATAATAACAATCCACAACGGAATGTTAGAAGGCAGGTTAAATGCAAGTAATACTCCTGTTAGAGCAGCAGAACCGTCGCAAAGCGTTTTGCCGCCTTTCAATAAATATTTTTGAATCAGGAATTCGAAAAGCATACACGCCACTACTGACGTAAGCGTTACAACAAGTGCACCCAGACCAAAGGCATAGAGTGAAACAAGGAACGCAGGAATAAGCGCAATCAACACACCGTACATGTTCTTCGATATAGAATCGCCGCCGTGTACGTGAGGTGAAGGTGATACGACTAATTTATTTTCCATTTTCTTGTTTTGATTTTTAGCTATAAGCATTACCTGAAAACGTCGGGGCCTGTTATCAGCCCGTCGGAATTCCGCTCTGCTTTTATTTTCTACTTCTTATAATTGCTCCTACTTTGCCTTTGCTGATACGGATATAGTCCAGCAACGGACGGCTTGAAGGACAAGTGAATGAACAACATCCGCATTCGATACAGTCCAT
>JBOFDD010000196.1:0-3442 GCA_051646645.1 Bacteroidales bacterium
GCCATTTCCGTTAATCCTGCATATCCAACTATTGATTATTAGCGATTAATAAATACAAACTATTATCAACAGAATTAACAATGCGGTATTACAGCCTGTATATCTGCAGTTTAGTGATGTGAGAAACTTTAGTTATTTAAAAGATTGTACGATGGTGCAAAGAAGAGAGTTCCGGTAACAGCTGTGCTAAAATCGAGTAAGCGGTCGGTATTTCCTTTCGGTGATCCGATAAACATATTTTCCAGCATTTTACGTGTAGTGCTAAACGTAGATGCATATCCGATAAAATAAGCACCATACTCTCCGCGTGAAGTATTAGAGAACGGCATATTTCCACGAATAATTTTTAAGTCATTCCCATTCTCATCCTGAATATTTGTCACTGCATTGTGTGCATTTACTGGCTTTTCACTATCTGAAAGCTCCACATCATTAAACTTGTGGCGTCCAATCACTTTTTCCTGTTCAACAACCGATGTCGCATTCCAGCTCTTCATATCATGAACGTATTTTTGAACAAATACATAACTACCTCCGGCAAAAGCAAGATCTTCTTCACCAATAACACCGAAAAAGTAAGGATCCTGATCTATTGATGGATTTTCAGTACCATCAACAAAACCAATAATCGCTTTACCATCTAAATAACGAAATCCATGTGTCTCATCAACCGATTCGACTACTCCGCTTAGTTTCATATCAATGATTGATGCAAATTCATGACAAAGCCCCATTTCATTAGCTCTTATATGAAAAAACAAATTGCCCGGAGTAGATACAGCTGTATATTTATCGCCTTTTATTTCCTCAAAGGGGTTCAATTCTTTAGGAGTTCCTTGTTCTGAAAAGTAAGTTTGTCACGCTTCTGCTCCGAAACCGATAACAGCACTAAACGCTCCATCCGGAAAACGATTATTCATACTGCGTATTATCCCGGTAAAATTACCGCAAACATCTTTTAGACGTTCAATTGTATCAGGTCTGTTTAATAAGTTATAAACAATAAATATCGCATTCTGTCCGGCTTTACCGACAACATCCTGCGGCATGGCTCCGGCAACATTTTTTGGTGTTTGAAAATCCATAATGATAAGATTTAGAAATAAGACATGTGTGCTCTGCTTTGATTACAAGCGTAATCACGTTTTACAAGTTACACAACGTCTGACTGCTATAAATAGTTTACAGCCCAGTATACTTGCCGCTTGACTTTCGTACAAAAAAGCCGGACAAATTATGTCCGGCTTTTATATCTTATCGTGAGGTCATATCAACTTTCGAAAAGGTCGGGGGTGCTCTCTGTTAGTTCTGAACTATCTTATCAATTTTCAATGTACGACATGCCTCACCATCTATGAGTTTATATTGAATTTGGCGTGTTCCTCCTGTAGGAGATGAGTTTGGATCTCCATCTTTGTAGACAGGAAAACGCTGACAGAATGTTGATTCAACAATTGCCATTTCATCATGCCCCTGATAACCAGTACTAGCTTCTTTATTTTCTGTAATATCAGGAATACAAACCTGGCTCATTGATTTACCATTATTAACCGAATAACCAATAAGCTTACCATAACTGCCACTTCCATCTGAAGTCAAATAAACAAATACCTCAGGAAAACCATCAATATTTAAATCTCCAACTTCAGCATTTGTCACAGTATATCCTGTAATATCTTGTTTCACCGGCTCATTTGAGCCACTGAGCCCATAAGATGCTATTGTCAAAGTATCTCCTGTTACTGATACATCAAACCCGAATTTACCATAATTCAGAACCTTGTCAAAACTGCGCGGATCTATTATTGAACGATCAAGAGGTGCTGTTAATTTAATATAGTCCTGACTAAGAGATGCTCCTCCCGAACAATAATAATAAAGACCGTTTGGATTCGATGATGTCACCTGAAGTGTGTCAGATTTGAGTGTAAAATAAATAGTCTCACCTTCTTGTTGAACAAGAAGAGTATCATTCCCAATCAGCTTACCGGTTGCATCAAATCTGCACGTTGGCTGTTTCTTATCGGAGCGCGATCTGACAGCCACTGTTGCCAAACTATCATTCAATTGAGTAATTGTGACGGCTACAAAGTCATACCCCTCACTTCGTTTTTCATAATCCGAAGTTGCATAATCACCAAAAACAGATGTTCCTGAATCAACTTTCATTGCAGGTTGATTCTCCGGTTTGGATTGTTTACAAGATGGGACAGACACAATCATTGCTAATCCAAGAAAGGTAAAGATGAATTTTTTCATATAACAATAAATTTACAATCATTCAGATACAACAAACAAATAAAGAAAAAGCTTTATCTCAGATAAAAAAAAGAAGCTAACCGGATCCAAGCATATCCGGTAGCTTCTTTTTCGCTAAATATAAATAACAAATATCACATAAAATACATTCGTTACATTGTTACGCTGCTAACTTTCACCTGAGCATTCAGCACCTCAGGCTGTTTAACATCGTTTATTGCAGCTTGCGCAGCAGCCACACGAGCAATCGGCACACGGAAAGGAGAACAACTCACGTAGTTCATATTAACCGTATCACAGAAAGCAACAGATGAAGGTTCTCCTCCATGCTCACCACAAATACCCAGTTTAATTTCGGGATTTGTTGATCTTCCTTTTTCACAGGCAATACGCATTAACTGACCTACTCCTTCCTGATCAAGTACCTCAAACGGATCGTTTTTCAGAATACCTTTTTCCTGATAAACTTTCAGGAATTTACCAGCATCATCACGCGAGTATCCGAATGTCATCTGTGTCAGGTCATTTGTACCAAATGAGAAGAAGTCTGCTACTGTTGCTATTTTATCAGCAGTAAGCGCAGCACGTGGGACTTCAATCATAGTACCTACTTTGTAATCTACTCTGCGTCCTTGTTCAGCAAAGACCTTCTCAGCAGTTCTATGAATTAGTTCCACCTGATATTTCAATTCTTCAACCACACCTACCAGCGGCACCATGATTTCCGGATGAACATCGTAACCCTCTGCAGAAATAGCCAAAGCCGCTTCAATTATAGCTCTTGCCTGCATTTCTGTTATCTCAGGATAAGTATTTCCCAAACGACAACCACGATGGCCTAACATTGGATTAAACTCTTCAAGCGAGTCACAAGCCAGCTTCACTTCTTCAAGCGATAAGCCCATTTCTTCTGCAAGCTCTTTCTGGGTTGCCAGTTGATGAGGTACAAATTCATGAAGAGGTGGGTCTAAAAGACGAATAGTTACGCCATAGCCATTCATTGCGCGGAAGATCCCTTCAAAATCTGAACGCTGCATAGGCAATAGTTTTTTCAAGGCCTCTTTACGTCCTTCTGTCGTTTTAGACAGAATCATTTCGCGCATCGCTTTAATACGGTCTCCCTCAAAGAACATATGTTCTGTACGGCAAAGCCCGATTCCTTTAGCTCCGAACTTACGTGCTA
>JBOFDD010000197.1:0-2277 GCA_051646645.1 Bacteroidales bacterium
GGTATATTTTTAATCAGGAAGTAGCGCCTGCTTTTCTGTTTATGCAACCTTATATGCTCTATAATTACGATATCGAGAATACACGTTTCTATAATACGACAGTTCCGATGTCTAATCTGACGTATTTTAATTCCGGTAACCGTCAGGACAGTGAGGATAATTTTAAGGCCTTTTTTACGATAAATGCAGGTCCGAAGATTAATTTCGGTGGCGATTTTGATATGATCTATGCAAAAGGTATTTATAATAACAATACAGCAAAACAGACGCATTATCGTCTTTTCGGATCGTATGTTTCGGATCGTTATGCGCTTTATGCAGCAGCCATGGCCAGTAATATGTCGAATAAGGAGAATGGGGGTATTGTAGATGATGCGTATATCCTGGATCCTGCTTCGATTGATGCGAGAAAGAAGAAGTTTAAACCGCGTGATATCCCGACTAATCTGTCGGATAACTTTACGCGTGTGATTAGTGATCAGTACTTCTTTACTCAGCGTTATAATCTGGGCTTCGAAAAAGAGTATAAAGATAGTGTGCTTAAGAAAGATACGGTTGAATTTGTTCCTGTAACCAGCTTTATTCATACGTTTGATTTTCAGAAGAATTTTAAGCGCTATGTAATGAATCAGGCTCCGGTGAATCAGGATTTTTATGAGAACTATTATTTTGATGATAAAAAGTTTTCGGATTTTACGAGAAACTGGCGTTTAAGCAATACGATAGGGATTTCTTTGCGGGAAGGCTTTAACCGGTTTATGAAATTCGGCCTGACAGGTTATGCCCAGTTTACCACCGAACGTTATGAACTGATGAATCCGGAGTATATTCTTGCGCCTGAAGCACAGAAGGGAACTTTTAAAGAAACGACAAGATATTCTGAAAATACCTTGTATGTGGGTGGGCAATTGCTTAAAACTCAGGGTAAAGTGTTGACCTTTGATGTTAATGCGCGTTTTGGTGTTGTCGGTCATAATGCCGGAGATGTGGATATTCGTGGAAATATTGCTTCAACTTTCCCGCTTTTTGGTAAAGATTTCTACATTAATGCAGAGGGGTATTTCCTGAACAAAGCTCCTAACTTCTATTATGATCAGTGGATTTCGAATAACTTTATATGGAATAACTCCTTTAAGTTTGAACAACGTGTGAGAGCATTGGCTGAGATTGGTCTTAAACAATGGGATTTTTCTTTAAAAGCTGGTGTTGAGAATATCTCAAATCATATTTATTTTAACGATAAATCTTTGCCGGAACAGGCAGGCGGAAGTGTGCAGGTGCTGACTGGTACGCTTGTGAAGAATTTTGCCTTTGGTCCGATGCATATCGATAATGAGGTTACCTATCAGAAAAGTTCGGATCAGAAGGTGATGCCTCTGCCGGACTGGATGCTTTATCATAACTTGTATTTCCAGACAGCTATAGCGAAAGTTCTCAAGATACAGATTGGTGCTGATTTGCGTTACTGGAGCAGTTATTACAGTCCAACGTTTCAGCCTGCAACAAATATGTTTGTTAATCAGCAGGAAACAAAAGTCGGCAACTATCCGATGGTGAATGTGTATATTAATTTTCACCTGAAACGTGCACGTTTCTTCGTCATGGCATACAACGTAAATGAAGGCTTGTTCGGTGGAAACAGATATTTTGCTTTGCCTAACTATCCGATGAGTCCGCGAGTATTCAAATTTGGATTGTCGTGGAATTTCCTGAACTAATAAAACAAATGAGAAGTATATGAAAAAACAATTGTATTTCTATTTGATTTTGCTTGCAATGATCGTAGTTGCAATGGTTGTAATCCGAAATTATAATAGGGATCCGGAGGTAGGAACCCGTGATCTCGAAAAAATTAAAGAAGAAGGAGTCCTTCGTATGGCTGCCGATTATAATTCGGTAGAGCTGCATGCTCAGGCTGACTCGATGGCGGGTTTTCAGTATGAGCTGGCAAGGGCCTTTTCGGATTTTGTTGGGGTGGAGATTGAAATATATCCCGTAAGCAGTATTGAAGAGTCTCTGGACGGACTTATGAATAATAAGTATGATATTGTTGCCCGGCTGATTCCGGTAACTGTGCAGCTTAAAGAACAGTTTAATGCAAGTAAACCGTTTCTGACCTCAAAACATGTGCTGGTTCAGCGTATACCGAAGTCAGAAACAGATTCGCCGCTTATTCGTAACCAGTTGCATCTGGCGAACAAAAAATTGTATATACCCGGTAATTCTTCGGTAAGAACCCGGCTCTCAAATTTGATCAAAGAGATTGGAGATACAATT
>JBOFDD010000198.1:0-7707 GCA_051646645.1 Bacteroidales bacterium
CATGTCGTTATTAATTTTGCCTCTTTCTGCTTCATTTTTCACTTTATTATCTTGCAATAGCCCGCTATTGCTTCGCTATTAAAGCAAAAAATGAATTTGAAACAGACTAAAATTAATTAACGCCCAAAAGTCGAGATGACCTCATTAAGAGAAATTGCTTTACGAAAATCTAAGAAAAAAATGCTATACAAACGACAAACGACTATAATGCTATTTATGTGATATCTTAGTTGCTATTAACAATGGACTTTTTCTGTTCTTTATTTCAGTTTATATTTATACAGAATACTATCAAAATAAAATCGGCAGCATTCTTGCATAAATATGTGTTATCTGATAGGCAAAGATACGAATTAATAATAATGTGAAATCCTTTTTTTTGCGAGTTGAAGTAGCAGTAGTTTTAAACGATATTAAAATAAAAAGGATACTGAAAACATATCATTCAGAATGCAAATTACAAGCTCAGATTAAAAAAATTAAGACTAGAATATCTCACGACAGGGTCTATCTTAATCACTTAGCACTTGAAAGTTATACCCTTAAAAACAAAAAAACCGCTACCTTAAAAAGCAGCGGTTTTTTAATTATTTCGGATTATTTCTCGCGAACATAAATATTGATTGGTGTACCTGTAAAACTCCAGTTAGCACGAATCTTATTCTCAAGGAAACGCTTATACGGATCTTTCACCCACTGAGGCAGGTTACAGAAGAATACAAAACTTGGTACAGCTGTATCCTTAAGCTGAGTAACATACTTAATCTTAACGAATTTACCTTTATGTGCCGGTGGCGGGTAATTATCGATAAGTGGTAAGAAGAATTCATTCAACTTGCTTGTTGAGATCTTAGTCTTTCTGTTTGCATAAACCTCTACAGCAGTTTCAAGCACTTTGAAAATACGCTGCTTAGTCATTGCAGAAGTAAAGATAATCGGGAAGTCAACGAACGGAGCGAAACGCTCACGGATAGCTCTTTCGAACTCAGTGATTGCTTTCTGCGATTTATCTTCTACAAGGTCCCATTTATTGATACAAACAACTAAACCTTTCTTATTTTTCTGAATAAGCTGGAAGATGTTCATATCCTGACTTTCAATACCACGTGTAGCATCGATCATCAAAATACAGATATCTGAATTTTCGATAGCACGGATTGAACGGATAACAGAGAAATACTCCAGATCTTCTGTAACTTTTCCTTTCTTACGGATACCTGCTGTATCAACCAGATAGAAATCAAAGTTGAACTTATTGTAACGCGAATAGATAGAGTCACGTGTAGTTCCGGCAATGTCAGTAACAATGTTACGTTCCTCACCGATGAACGCATTTACGATTGATGATTTACCTGCATTAGGACGTCCAACAATCGCAAAACGAGGAATATCATCCAGCTCAGCTTCTTCAACAACTACATCTTCATTCTTAGGAAATTTTGAAATCAAAAGATCTAAGAAGTCTCCTGTTCCCGATCCGTTTATAGCAGAAAGTGGAATCGGATCACCCAATCCTAAAGAGTAGAATTCAGCTGCCTGATATTGTAAATCGTAATTATCAGCTTTATTAGCTACAAGTACAACATTTCTTCTTGACTGACGCAATGTACGGGCAACCATCTGATCAAGATCGGTAATACCATTCATTACATCTACTACGAAAAGAATCACATCAGCTTCTTCCATAGCGATAGTAACCTGCTTATTGATCTCTTCTTCAAAGATGTCATCTGAGTTAACTACCCATCCACCTGTATCAATTACAGAAAACTCCGTACCACACCATTCAGCTTTACCATAATGGCGGTCACGTGTTGTTCCCGCTTGCTCATTTACGATAGCCTGGCGGGATTTTGTTAGACGGTTGAAAAGAGTTGACTTTCCTACATTCGGGCGGCCAACGATTGCAACTATATTTCCCATATAATTATTTAGTATAATTTCTTCAAAAAACGAGATTAAGAATACAATTCTAAAAATCTCCGGTTTCAATTTCTAATTTAGCAGATATGTTTCCACCAATCTTCACAGATTTTTCTCCGATGAAAACATCTTCAAGATTACAGTTTAGAATGCTACCTTGTAAAATAACACCCTTTGACAATGGATAAGATGTCATCGACTTATTGAAAGCAATAAGCAAACTGTCGACATCTTCCTGGAAAGAATATGTCAGCATAGGCTCCATCATTGCCAATAGTTTTTTGTGCATCAACCACTTTGCACCTTTTACTAACAAATTTTTTGTGGCAATATCAAAATCAAAATCAGTAATGACAAGTTGCTTCTCTGTATTCTTAAATACAGGCACTCCGGTAAAAATCAATTTACCTTTAACCGATCCTTCAACAGTTGCTTCTACCTGCAGCTTGTTTTGGTTGCCAAAGATACGAATTTCTTTGATAGTAACCGTCTTTTTACCTTCAGTAAAAGCCTTACCTATCATCTCTTTACGGGCAATATCCTCTAATTTTGTATAATTAATATCTGCAATCGTAAATATCTGACAGGATGGAACAAAAGAGGTTACAGGCTTAAGATCTCTGAACGGAGTGGCTTTCGGAGCTGGTAATAATTTTTCTCCGATTGCTGATTCAATAACGGATTTTAAGCCGACCTGAATCTTTAATTTATTTGCTAACGAAAGCAGTGGCGACATAAAAACCTCTATCGGTACTATCTTCAGCCATATTTGCTGTTCTTCGTCAACCAACATCGGCGTTTGAATTCTACTCCACATCTCCGATATATTCTTGCGCAAATCAAAGTTGTCCTTAATCGCTTTATCTATAGATTCATTAATTTTGGTCCGCCCGTAATTAAAGGCTATATCTGCAATAGAAGTTACAGGCAATTTCATTCCTGCAATATTAACCTTAGGCTCCTCAATCCATCTGTAACTCTGAACTTGTGTCTGAGTGAGCAAGTTCCAGTTTTTAGCTATAGATATCTTTGTTGACAATTGAAGATCAAGTGCTCCTTCAGCCTCATAATAATCTTCAAGCGTAACTCCGAAAAGATTCTTCTTAAATCCGGTCTTAACCCAAATCTTTAAAGGAAGCGTATACTCAAGCGTATTTCCCTTCAGCACAAAACGGATAGGACTTATCTTGGTTAAACGCAACATCAGATTATCTCCGGACAGATCTTTATCTTCATACAGAATGCCACTAAGACTTCTATTCAGACTATTCTGAACCTTAATCAGATCTACATCTATATCAACAGCTATTACAGACGTATCCGGCTTTAATAGCTGCGGAATATCCATCTGCGCATAACCAGACAAGGAAGTTATCAAAACGCAAAGAAACAGCACTGCTCTTCTCATAGCAATTTATCTTTTGATAATATTATTTATCCTGATTGTATCCAAAAGATTTTAGTGCTCTTTCTTTACTTCTCCAGTCTTTCTCTACCTTCACATACAGTTGCAGGAAGACTTTTTTCTGGAAGAAGGCTTCAATATCTTTACGTGCTTCTGTTCCTACACGCTTAAGGGCACTTCCTTGTTTTCCGATAATAATACCTTTCTGAGAATCACGCTCGACATAGATTACGACCATAATATCAATACGCTCTTCTGATTCCTTAAACTGTTCAACACCGACTTCTACGGCATAAGGAATCTCTTTATCATAGGTTTGAAGGATCTTCTCTCTTACAATTTCGGTAACAAAGAAACGAGCCGGTTTATCGGTCAACGCATCTTTATCAAAGAACGCTGGCGATTCAGGCATTAATTCTTTAATTCTTCTCAGCAGATATTCTACATTGAAGTTTTCTTTTGCCGACAAAGGAATGATTTCTGCATTCGGTAAAACCTCTTTCCATTGCGCTACAAGTTTTTCCAAACCTGCCTGATCCGTAAGGTCAATTTTATTAATTACCAGAAGAACCGGAATAGACATCTTTTGAACTTTCGTCAAAAACTCAAGGTGTTTATCAAACTTCTCAACAACATCGGTCACATAAAGAAGCACATCCGCATCAACCAAAGCCGATTCGGAAAAATTCAGCATAGACTCCTGAAGCTTATAGTTTGGCTTTAAAACGCCAGGAGTATCTGAGTAAACAATCTGCATATCTTCCGTATTCACGATTCCCATGATACGGTGACGTGTAGTCTGTGCTTTAGAGGTTATAATTGAGATGCGCTCTCCTACAAGAGAGTTCATCAATGTAGACTTACCCACATTTGGGTTTCCTACAATATTAACAAAACCTGCTTTGTGCATATCGCTCTATTTAAAAATGAAGACACAAACAACAGAGACTATAGCCACTGCTCTTTGTGTCTTGCGTTATTTATATGTATATCTTTTATTTTTTACCGTCATAAGCCCACTTCAGATATGAAGCGCCCCATGTAAATCCGGCTCCGAAAGCAGCAAATACGATATTGTCTCCTTTCTTCAAACGTGGCTCCCATTCGGCAAGACACAATGGCAATGTTGCCGCACTCGTATTACCGTAGTGTTCGATATTAACCATTACCTTATCTTTTGACAAGCCCATTCTTTTGGCAGCAGCATCAATGATACGCATATTTGCCTGGTGAGGCACAAACCATGCAATATCATCTTTTGATAAATGGTTACGCTCCATAATTTCAGCTGAAGCATCTGCCATTTTCGACACAGCATACTTGAATACAACCTGTCCTTCCTGATAGATATAATGTAATTTTTTATCTACAGTTTCATGCGATGCGGGTAAAACCGAACCACCTGCTTTCATTACAAGGTGAGGATATCCGATACCATCTGTATGTAATGATGCATCTATATAACCTAAATCTTCCTCAGTTGGTTCAAAAAGAACTGCAGCTCCTGCGTCTCCGAAAATAGGACAAGTAGATCTGTCCGTGTAATCTGTCATCGAAGACATCTTTTCAGCACCTACCAAAATAACTTTTTTGTACATGCCTGAACGAACCATACCTGCTACGACATCCATTCCATACAAGAATCCGCAGCATGCTCCGGATAAATCAAATGAAAATGCATTTTTTATTCCGCATTTCTCAGCAGCAATCGATGCTGTTGACGGAAATCTATGATCTGGTGTGGATGTAGCACAAATAACAAGCTCTATTTCCTCAGGCTTAACTCCAGTTTTATCTAACAAGTTCTGAATAGCTCCTGCAGCTAATGTTGAGGATCCAGAACCTTCTTCTTTTAAGATACGACGTTCTTTCACCCCGATTCGCGTCATGATCCACTCATCTGAAGTGTCAACCATTGTCGCTATCTCTTCATTAGTCAAGATATAATCGGGAACATAAGAACCAACCCCTGTAATTGCAGCATTAAATTTTTTCATAACAATCGTATAGTAGAGAAAGTATAACACTCTCTCTTGTAAGCTAATCTAAAAAAAACGCCCTAAAAGTATTACTTTTTAGGGCATTATTCTATTTCTTGCTTGTTAAAATTTGTATTCACAAATATTTTAAACAGCAGCTTCTTTTTCGATAGCTAATTTTCCTCTGTAATAGCCACACTCTCCACATACAGTGTGATAGATGTGCCATGCACCACAGTTAGGACAAACAGCCATAGTAGGAGCTACAGCTTTATAGTGAGTTCTTCTCTTAGCTGTTCTTGTCTTTGATTGTTTACGTTTAGGATGTGCCATTTTTTTATAACTTTTAGTTGATTATTCTATTAATTTCTTCAATTCGTCCCATCTCGGGTCTGTTTCGATCACTTCATTCGATGATTCTGAATCCTCTTCGAATTCTGTGAAGTCCTCGTCATCTACCACTTCATCCGCCGGACGTGCTATATGTCTTCTAAGTTTAGACGACATCATCTTATTACACTTACCTGCCGGATGGACATGTTTAATCGGTACCGCAACGGCTATAAATTCATACAAGAACCAGGCAACGTTGATGGCACCTTCTTCTTCAGGTACAATGACTATATTATCACCTTCTTCTGCAAACTCTTTACCAAACTTCACAAATAGTTTATCCTTAACGGATATTTCCATGTCCATATCGTCTAAACAGCGGTTGCAAGGAACTTGCACAACCCCGTCGATTTTGAAGTTCAGTTCGAAGTTCGTAGAATTTCGTGTAACGATCAGTTCAACATTAAGGTTACCCTTTTGTACATCCTCTGCATCAATGTTTTTAAAAAATACATTGTCCAGAACAAACTCATACTTGTGAGATCCCAGAGGCAGAGCGCTTAACTGAATATTATATGCTTGAAACTTTCCCAAAGCTTTATATCTTAATGTTCGCGCAAAAGTAATAAATAAAATCCTATGCTCCTAAATATTTTGCTCTTTTTATCTAGTAAAATGTTTGATTTTAACGCAATGGGAGCTCTATACGAAAGGTGGTACCTTTACCCGGTTCGGATACTTTGACAAATATCTTCCCCTGATGATACTCTTCGACTATTCGCTTTACTAACGTAAGGCCAAGACCCCATCCACGCTTTTTGGTAGTATATCCGGCTGTAAATATCTTTTTAAAATCGCTTTTTGACATTCCTCTGCCGGTATCACTTACTTCTATTACTATTTTATCTCTATCTTCAAATAATCTGGTAGATATTGATCCACCTTTTTCTATTGCATCAATCGCATTTTTATATAAGTTTTCGATGACCCATTGAAAAAGTGGATAAGAAATCTTTGCTGAAATAACTTCGTCCGGCACATCAACCTCATAACTGATTTTACTGGAAGAACGGAGCGACATATAATTCACCATATCCAGGATTAAAGCATTCAAATCTTCGTTTTTCAATTCCGGCATTGAGCCTATTTTGGAAAAACGTTCTGCAATTATCTTAAGACGGACTACATCTTTACTAATCTCTTTCAGCAACATTGGATCTGTATCTTTCATTTTCATTACTTCAAGCCAGGCCATAAGTGATAAAATCGGAGTGCCCAGCTGATGTGCTGTCTCTTTCGAAAGTCCTACCCAAAGCTGATTTTGCTCAGCCCGCTTCACACTTATAAGGGCAATATACAGAACAATTAAAAACACAGCAAGAACAAGCAGCTGAACATACGGATAATAGGACAATTTCTTTAACAACAACGAATCATCGTAGTAGAGATATTGTTTTTCCGACTCATCAATATATATCTCAATCGGCTTATTCCGCTTTAGCGTCTGTATAAGTTTCGGATCAACTTTTAAAGAATCACCTTTATAGGATGGAATATTTGACTTTATAAGAACATTATCATTTTTATCCAGTACTATTACCGGTATCGTCTTATTACCCTGCAAAACTGAAAATATCAGATCAACTGTCGAAGAGGATAGCTCCTCTCCTGAAGAAAACAGGCTTGTAGCATTAGCCCATATCTGAACACGGTTATGCTCCTCCTCTGACAGTTCTGTGACAAGTTTGTTCGAAACATAAAGAAAGATACTGATCAGAATAAGCGACACTGTGACTAAAATCCACGATAGTTTTTTATGCAGAAAGTGATATAGTTGAGAAATGTGCATATCTATTATTTTTCCTCAAAGATAAAAAGATATTTAATATATCCTCCAGAGCTATTCATTTAAGCTGATAATAAACGACAAAAGCCCCTCAGCTTGTTAGCTGAAGGGCTCTCTGAAGACGGCGGCAACCTACTCTCCCACTATACGCAGTACCATCGGCGTTATCAGGCTTAACTTCTCTGTTCGGAATGGGAAGAGGTGGAACCCTGACACTATAA
>JBOFDD010000199.1:0-1904 GCA_051646645.1 Bacteroidales bacterium
CACACAGATATTACTCTTGTCAGTTACGACCAGCCAAACAGGGCGATAGATTCCGCCATATACACCAAACAAACTATGGTTAACTGGGATTACATCGGGGCGTGCTGTATTATCAGCCTTCACCAGAATTTCGTTATCCGATCCGTATTTAAGAGCTGTGCCGATTTCAAATGAAAAAGCCGAATATCCGCCTTTATGCGTACCCACCTGCTTGCCGTTTACAAAGACTTCGGTATTCGCTCCTACTCCTTCAAAACGAAGGAAAAGACGTTTTCCCTCCAGACTTTTATCTGCAAAAAAGCTCTTCTTGTAATATCCCGTTCCTTCATAAAAAGCATTTACTTTGAGCTGCATATCTGTAGCATTCCACGTATGCGGTACTGTCACACTATCCCACTTAGCATCCCATTGCTGTGATAGCTTTACAGGATCTGCCGAAAACGGACCTTTTTTAAATTGCCACGCAGCATTAAAATTATGTACTTCTCTCGCCTGCACAGCAGAGGGTAACACACACAGCATTGACAATGCCGATATACCGGAAACGATCAGTTTATTCTTCAGATTTCTCATAATCAATCAACCATTTTGTAGATTTGATTACCTGCCAAAAGAAAAGCTCCCACGCCATATACTTCAGTCATATCAGCTGTTACTTTTCGCGGATCGGCCCCGATTGGCTGCACATAACCCAGCTTACCTTCTGCATTCACAGCGTCAAGCATAGCCTGCCATCCTTTCGTGATAGCCGGAAGAAAAGTCTCTTTATCCAAAATCCCTTCATTCACACCATAAGCTAAAGCATATACGATAAATCCGGTTGCACTTGTTTCAGGAGATGGGTAAGATGCCGGATCCAGCAAACTCGCATGCCAGTAACCATCCGTGCTCTGCAATTCAGAAACCCGGGTTGCAAGTTTCACGAACAGCTCTTCGTAGAATTTTCTATGTTTATCTTTTTTAGGCAATACCTGAAGAATCTCGCAAAGACCACCAAGCACCCATCCGTTTCCACGTCCCCAGAATACTTTCTGACCATTCGCCTCTTTCTTTTCAAAATAGCGTCTGTCACGATAGAAAAGATTCTCTTCTTTGTCAAAAAGGAAATCATAAGTTGCCTTATACTCCTTATCCATAAATTTGATGTATTTCTTCTCTCCTGTCAATGCATAAAGCTTCGCATAAACCGGAGGTGCCATAAACAAAGCATCGCACCACGACCAGCGGTCAAGCGTTTCCGACTTTGCGTAATCCAGCTCCAGCGAGACCTGAGGCACATTATCCACCACCCAGTTTGCGCGTGCTTTTACCGGCATAACCATCTTTTCATTTTTATATTTGATGTATAAATCAATGAATGGTTGTCCTACAGCGATAAAATCCGCATGATACATCCATTTCCCCATTTGGTAGTGATTTTTCCGACCAATCTTCATCAACCAGTCGTAATACTTCTTATCTCCGTCCTCTTTCTCAGCAAGTTCTGCCCAGTCAAGCATCCCGATATAAAGTGTAGCATTGGTCCAGTCCAGATCACTGTGCTCATTCCCTTTGCCGGGATTGGCAATCTGCCAGTCTGCTACACGTTTCATCACTTCTTTGGTGTCTGTTTTACTAAATTGTGCCTGTGCAAGGAAACTTACTCCCAACATCCACATCACAATTGATAATCGTAGTTTTTTCATAATACTTGTGTTTATATTCTATAAGACACAGATATCAGGCGAAACCCTTACATGGAGTTGAAATATAAGAAAAGAAAAAGAACCCGTTGGCGGAATTAATTTAGTGCATACTTAACTCTACCAATAGGTTTGTTGTTGATCTTATTTATATATTGCAGGATTGTAAATGCACTAATCTTTCCGATAATTCGGGCAAACAATCCAGCATTGTCTTTTGCA
>JBOFDD010000200.1:0-10521 GCA_051646645.1 Bacteroidales bacterium
CCGAGTCGTTCAACGCAAAAATTAAGGCTTTAAGGTCTCAGTTTAGAGGTGTTAGTGATATTAAATTCTTCATGTATAGGCTTACTAAATTGTATGCGTAATATCAATCCCCACCAACCGATTTTATCCGCTGATCCCACATTACGGACTGTTTTGTGTTCGTTGAAATAATCATACGAAATAGTTTCAAGCAAGTGGGTGTACAAAGGATTGTAGATTTCTGTAAATAATAAAAGCGTATTTGCATTGCGGAAAATAATCCAGCATATGCAAATACGCTTTTTTGTATGAATGACGCAGAAGTGTCTTTTCTTTATGAGAAACCGAATCCCCCATGAGCTATCGTTATTCTTCGATGCCTTTTATCCGGACAAGGTCAATCCGTGTATCTGATGCTTTTATAACCTTGAACTGATAAGGAGGTATTTCAACAACTTCGTTTGCAGCAGGAAATCGTTGCGAATGATGCAGTATGTAACCAGCTACGGTAGAATACTCTTCGGACTCAGGAATATCAAGAGAGAACAGTTCGTTCAGATCGTCAATTTCGTAACGGCCAGAAACAATGTACTCATCAGCTTCCAGTTGTTTGGCAATCAGCGAATCTGTGTCGTGTTCATCCTGGATGTCACCAATAATCTCTTCGAGGAGATCTTCAAGGGTTACAATACCCGCTGTTCCTCCATGTTCGTCTACGACTATAGCAATGCTCTTTTTCTGCTGCATGAGCAACTTCATTAATTTGTGAGCAGCCATTGTTTCGGGTACATAAGGCATTTTATTGATGCGTGTATGCCAGTCATCCGGGCTGTTAAACATTTCAGAGGAATGTATGTAGCCAATGATATTGTCAATACTATCCTTGTACACCGGAAGTTTAGAAAACCCACTTTCGGTGAAGGATGAGATTAATTTCGGAATATCACTGTTCCACTCGGCTGCAACCAGATCTGTGCGGGGTACCATACAGTCACGGATCCGTACATTTGAGAAATCAAGAGCTTTCTGAAATATCTTCACCTCCGTATCCATCTCTGAATTGTCTAAAGCATCATCTATACTCTCTTTAATAAAGTAATTGAGATCAATCTTACCAAAAACCTTTTTATCCGAACGGGGATGCACTTTTACCCGGAGTATTTTGAGTATTACTTTAGATATTAACGATGCAAATTTACTAATCGGATAAAGAGCAATGTATATTAGCAACAAAGGCATAGCAAAAAGCTTCAGCGAAAAATTCGGATTAATCCGAAAGATTGTCTTCGGAAGAAATTCGGCCGTGATCAGAATGATGAATGTTGATATGATTGTCTGCAAAAATACGACAACCGCATCATTGGGTACGAATTGTGCAATAAATGGTTCGAGCATATTTGCCATAATCATACCATATACGACCAAGGCTATATTATTTCCTACCAATAAAGTGGAAATGAAATTCTCTGAATTATCATAAAATAACGACAGTATTGAAGCGGAGAGACTTTTTTGTTTCTTATCCAGCTCAAATCTGAGTTTATTTGATGATACGAAGGCAATTTCCATTCCAGAAAAGAATGCAGAAAGAGCAATTGATATAAGAATACCCGTTATAGAATTCATGATTTAACAGTGTTATGGTTTTTTCTGTACAGTAGTAGAGTCAGCAGGTTCTTCTTCCCGTACAGAGAATATTCCGTTTGTTTCGCGAATTGTATATCTGGTCATCTGTTCGTTTGATTCAAAACCTTTACCAATGATAATACGTTCCGGTTGTTCGATCCGGATTGTACTATCTGAATAAATTCTTTGTTGGTTTTGGTCCCAGAAAAGAAGTTGTGTTTCAAACTTTTCGTTTTGAATGTTTTTTACGCGTACATTACCTTTTAATTCCCAGAGTTTTTTTTGTTCCCAGAAATAAGCAGTATCAGCTTCGATGCTCGCTTCTACATGAAACAGCGAATCGAACTTCTCGACATAAATACCTTTTGGGAAATGCCAGTAGGGGGACTGGCTTTTGCTATACATAAGCCATTCTTTGGTAATGAACTTATAGCGTGTAATACCCGAATCGGAGATTAATGATTCAACATTCTCTGTTTTCATTGTTGGAAACAGAGAGGTATTAACAGGGTCGACGCCGCCTTCTTCTTTTTGTGAGCAGCTGCAAACAAAAAGAAGCATAACAGTTGCCATAAGGGCAGCTGTTATGCTTAAAGGTTGAATCTTATTATTTTTATCTTTATAAGAATCTTTCATTCGAAATATTATTTTGCAATCAGGTTACCGGAATAACCAGTTACTAAATTCGAAGACAAATAACCAGAGTTATTATCTGATTGTTGTTCTTTCCTGAATCCAGCCACCAACAGTGAATTGTTTGCCTTTTTCAAGATCACCGTGCATGAAAATATCTTCGTTTTTAGGGAAGTGTGCACGATAAGAATTAATCAGTCTGTTTGCATCAGCAGCAACACTTGGGTCAACCTGACGCGCTTTTTCAAGTTTATCAACAGCTGCATAGTAAACAACTTGTTGAAGAACACGGTCATCAGGGTAGATTGAACCAGCAGATTTAGCATACATAGATCCGATAAGGATATAAGGCTGACCAAAGTTAGGTTTAAGTTCGGCAGCAGTTAGAGCATACTGACGAGCTTTGCTGTATTGATTCATTTGATTCAATACCTGTGCAGCAGCAAAATAGAAGTCAGCTTTAGCATCGTTGTCTTTTTCCATGCTGATAGCTTCATCCAGGTATTTAATTGCAGCATTGTAATCTTTATCTTTGATAGACTGTTGTGCAAGACCAGCAGCTGATTCAGCTGTAGGTTCAATTTTGTGTGCGTAGTTCGAAGCAGCGAAATATGCATCAATTTCCTGGCATTTTACTTTGCGCATCAAAGAGATTGCATCTTTCAACCAGTCAAGATTAGTTTTGTTTTCTTCAACTTTAGCAGCGTAGATCTTTTGAAGTGTTTCACAATCAGCAGCTCCACTTTGTGCAAACAATACATCCATGTCACCTTTTACTTTAGCAATCTTAGCTGCATTTTTAGAGTCAGCCTGAGACATTGCTTCAAGAGTTTTAGATGTAAACATGTAATCCTGGATATACTGATCGCGGAATGCAGGGTCATGCTGGAATGTTAGCAGAGAAAGGTTTGCAAAGTATTGAGCAACCGCAAGCTCTGTGTTTTCGTTCATTCCTTCCATCGATTTTTTTAACCATTCGTAAGCAGGTTTTTTTAATTGATCATGAGCTGAGTAAGCAACATAATCTAACCCTTTACGACCAAGGATCCATGCTTCAGGATAACGAGGATCATTGCCAAAGTATTTAGCACGCTTGTCATAAACTTCCATAAGTTTGTTTAGCAGCTCTTTTTGTTTAGCAGCATCTTTTTCCTGAGTGATTTTCCATCCTATGATGCGGGCACCATAAAGGTAAAGGTCACGGGAAGAAGCCGGACATTCATCGTATACGATTTTCCAGAACTCGTAAGCGTCTTTATAATTCTGGCTTTTTGCATAAGGTACGTATAAGCTGATGTTTGTAATACAGCGAATACTGTCTTCACCTTTTCCATACTTTGAGCCATCATCAACACCCTTTTGAGCTGACATGCTGCTTACTCCAAATAATATAGCAGCAGCGACAAGTATAAACTTTTTCATTGTTGTGTGAGTTTGTTATTTGTTAATCTTATTAGTCTAGTCTACGTTTGAAGAACCATAACTCATTGAATGTCATATTCAATGTTACTCTAAAGTAGTCTTCTTTGATCAAAGATCCAATAGTTGGCCGCTTATTTATATATTCGAAAGATACATTAATCATTGAGCCTGTTGTTTCCATATAAGAGTTTTTGATCGGGATACCAACCCCGGCACTTAAACCAAACTCTTCGAGTCCTGAACCAGTATTCGTTCTTAAGTAGGAGTCAGAATAGTAACCACCCATACGATATTTTAGTTTTCTAAAGAATGCTCTTGTATCAGTGCTTGGTAGATATTCAACACCACCAGCGATTTTCTGACGGCGATTCAATTGATTTGTCTCACCAAAATATTTTGCATCTTTCCAGTCCTGATAAGTATAATCAGCAGCTACAAGCCATTTTTGTCCAATTTTGTATGAAGCTCCGATACCAAAAGACTGAGGAATAGTGAACTTGTTTGTGCTTTGGTCAATCTGAACCGTATCGATTGATGTACCACCACTTCCTGTAGTTGTTTTGTAGCCTTCAATTTTTGATTTTGGACTAATTCTTGGTGTATATACGGCACCGATAGTCAGCATGTCTTTTCCAATCGGCTGCGAATGCTGTAAACCAATATCCGTTTTTATAGCCTTAATATTGAATGAGTTGGTGATGTATGAATTATCAACTTGTGAGTTGTTGAAATATGAACCTCCGGTATGAGTTATGGTTCCGAATAAGTATCCGGCATTAACTCCAAGCGAAACGCGGTTGAAGAATTTATAAGCCAGACCGGCATAGACTTCACTCAAGCCACCTGTTCCCTCATAAATGTTTTCTACACCACCGGCAATATCCTGTTTCGTACCAAAACGATACCCAACTGAAGAGAAAGGCATGATTCCGATACTTGCTCCCATATTTTTCATAATTGGGAATTGCATAGCTGCATATTCGAAATTACCTGTTGTCTTGTTTTCGCGAGTACCACCAATACCATTATCATTTGTTTGATAGAATGAACCGTTTTGAACGAATACACCAACATCAAATAGGAAAGTAGTTGAATCTGTTGTTGAATAACTTGCAGGGTTACCTGGATTTATTTGTCCGTTTGATCTTATCCCATAAATTACGCCACCCATGGCACTACTTGGGCCGAAAGAACTTTCATATAAGTTTCCATAGCCATAGCGTGTATAAGGTGAAAGTGTGGTCTGAGCAAACAAACTGATACCCGAAAGAACAGCAAAAGCAAGACCTAGAGCTCTTTTATAGTTTCGCATTATATTTAATTATACAGTTTAATCCTTTAAGGACAATGTTATTATCTGCAAATATGGGAGATTTTACGCGATCTTCAAAATATTTGACTGATCCCCCGGTTAAAAAAACCAAAAGATCAGGGTATTTGTAGCGAAGATCTTGTATATATCCATTTACTTCATAGAAAACACCTTGCATAACGCCTGAGCGGATAGCGGTTTCAGTGTTGTATCCCAACATAGGGATATCGCCTTTGGGTTGAACTTCAGGTAATTTTCCTGTGAAGTGGTGCAGTGCTTTAAATCTCATGTCTATACCGGGAGCAATATTTCCTCCATGATATATTCCATCTGAATCGATAAAATCATACGTAATTGCAGTTCCGGCATCAATAACAAGGCAGTTTTTGCCTTTATTGTTTTCGAAAACACCGGCAACGCCAGCAATACGGTCTCTTCCAAGAGTAGCAGGTATTTTGTATGCTATCTGAAAGGGGAGCTTTGTTTCGTGATTTAATTCAATGACCAGTTTTATTGTCGTTTTGAGAAATCTAAGTATTCCTGAATCAATATCCTTAACGGTTGAAACAATGGCGCAATCAATTGGGTGTCTATGAATATAGTCTTCAAAAATCTCAATCCCGATTGTTGTATATTGCTGCATGTGTATAAGCTTATCGTTATCGAATATGGCGATTTTGGCAAACGTATTGCCTTGATCAATTACTAAGTTCATACACGTATTAATTATCAAAATAGAATCACCTGCAAAGAAACAAAAAAGATTTGATATGAATTCGAAATGAACACTCAGAATTTATTTCTGATTTCAATCTTCTTATTTTTTTCTGGAGAAGCTATCAATTTTATTCGAAATGAACAGATTAGTCCCTGTTCCTGTCATGTTTGAAAGCTTTGGAGCTAATACTCCATCTTTAATGTAAATATCCGAAGACTCAATATTTACTTCATCCCAGAGTTCTTTGTCGATAAAAGACTGTAGCGTTTGAGCTCCGCCTTCGATTAGTAAAGACTGTATATTTCTTTTACCCAGCTCCTTTAAAATATTTTCTTGTAAATGATCATCAAAATGAATCCCGATAACCTCAATATTTTCTTTATGGCTGTAGCGTTCTCTAAGGATTTCAGTCTGTTCAGTGATAATATAAGTTTTTACCTGATCATTGAACAGACAAAGACTGCTTTCAAGTCGCCCGTTCCTGTCAAGTACGATTCGCGAAGGATTTTCGCCATGCCAGTATCGCACAGTGAGCGAAGGATTGTCTTTCAGTGCTGTTTCGGTTCCTACTAATATAGCTTGTACCTGCGCTCTTAGTTTATGAACTTCTGTCTGAGTGAATCGGTTCGAAATCCGGCAAGCATGTGTGTTTGCTTCACTTCGTGTTTTGTCGATAAATCCATCAGCACTTTGTGCCCATTTTAATATGACAAAAGGCTTCTTATATTTTTGGAAATGAAAGAAAAACTTATTCAGGTCGTTACACTCATTTTCGAGTACGCCTACTTTTACCTCTATCCCTGCTTCCTGCAGTTGTCTGATTCCTCTTCCGGATACCTGAGGAAACGGATCTGCGGTTCCGATTACTACGCGGGGAATTCCCATGCGGATAATTAATTCCGAACAGGGAGGTGTTTTGCCGTAATGAGAACAAGGCTCAAGAGATACATATATAGTCGAATCTTTTAGTTGCTCTTTGTCGCGAACGGATGCGATTGCATTGACCTCAGCATGAGGCTCGCCGCATTTGCGGTGAAATCCTTCACCGATGATTTTACCGTCTTTTACGATTACAGCCCCTACCATCGGGTTGGGACGTGCTGTGTTGATAGCGCATCGTGCAAGTTCGATGCATCTCGCCATATATAGTTTATCCTCTGAAGTTATAGACATGAAATAAAATATTTGAAAAATTCAAAACAACTTCTCGGTCGCTTAAAAACAAAAGTTATATATTTGTTTATATGCAACAATTTCTTGATTATATACATACAACACTCGATGCCGAATATTCGGCTAACGAGGTAGATGTTTTTGCACGACGTATCCTGCATAAAGTTTGCGGGATGGATCGTGTACAGTTTATACTGAGCAAAGATAAGACTTTCTCTGAAGCTGTAAATTCTGAACTAAGAAGAATTGTAGAGCGATTGAGTAATCATGAACCGATACAATATATTCTCGGCGAGGAGGAGTTTTATGGAAATGTCTTTCGGGTGGCTCCCGGCGTCTTAATTCCCCGTGCGGAGACTGAAGAACTGGTTGATCTTATTATAAACGATTCAAAATCCGGAAAGAATTTACGTCTGCTTGATATTGGAACCGGTAGCGGTTGTATAGCAATATCTCTTGCATTGAACATTCAGGATGCATATGTGGAAGCATGGGACTTTTCTCCTGCTGCATTAGTCGTAGCCAATCAGAATAATCAGACGCTGAAAGCCGGAGTAGAAATGCGCTTGCAGGATGTTTTCGAAAATACTGCTGAAGAGGGTATGCCTTTTGACGTAATCGTGAGTAATCCTCCGTATGTAATGGATTCCGAGAAAATGGAAATGCAACACAATGTGCTGGATTTTGAGCCTCATACAGCTCTTTTTGTTTCTGATTCCGATCCGTTGCTTTTTTATAGAAGAATTTCAGAACTTGGAATGACCCGCTTGAAAAAAGGTGGACGCATTTATTTTGAGATTAATAGCCTTCTGGGTCCTGAGACTGCTGAGCTGGTTTCGAAGATCGGTTACTCAGATGTTCGTCTGATTAAGGATCTGTTTGGAAAGGATCGTATTGTTACGGGAGTAAGATAAGATATATGGATAAAAAACAGGCATTAAATAAAATTGCTGCTCTATGCGCCATGTCTGAGCAGTGCAGTTACGACATGGCAGAGAAAATGCGAAAATGGGAGCTCTTGCCCGAAGAAATCGAAGAGATTATAGCTTACCTTTATAAAGAGAAGTTTCTGGATGATGCACGCTATGTACGAATGTATGTTCGTGATAAATCCCGCTTTAATAAATGGGGAAGAAAGAAAATTGAATTTATGCTTGCCCATAAAGGGCTTCGGGGTTCCTTTGTTTCAGATATTATGAACGAGGTACTTGATGCTGATGATACGCTTACCGTTTTAGTGGATTTGCTGCGGAATAAAAGAAGAACCATTAAATCGAAGGATGTATATGACGAAAAGGCAAAGCTGTTTCGTTTTGCTGCCGGCAGAGGTTTTAGTAGTGATGATATTAAACGGGCGTTGAATAAGCTTGATCTTCCCGATGAAGAAGATTATTTTCAATAATTAAATGGATCATATACCATGAAAAAACTAAGTTTCATTATACGTAATACTTTCGGATATCTGGCAGATGTCTTCTATCCGCGGGTTTGTATAATTTGTTTAAATGCATTAGTAAGAGGTGAAGAGCATATTTGCATCTCGTGTCTGAATACACTCCCCCGTACAAATTATCATATTTCGGGGAAACATGATTTAGAGCAACGCTTTTGGGGTATTGTACCTATCGAAAGAGTTTGCTCTTTTTTTTATTTTCAGAATGAAGAGGTACGGATGCTTATACATGAAATTAAGTACCGTGGAGGAAAGTCATGTGCGGCATATATTGCAGGATGTTATGCGGCAGAAATGATGGAAAGCGGTTTTTTTGATGATGTAGATCTCCTTATCCCTGTTCCGCTTCATAAAAGAAGAATGAAGGAAAGAGGATATAATCAAAGTAGCTGGATAGCCAAAGGAATTCATGAGGTGACGTCTATAGCTATCGCTGAGGATGTAGTAGAACGGGTTGTGTATAATAAAACCCAGACAAAGGTTACAAAAGAGCATCGTTGGGAAAATGTGCAATCTATTTTTAGTCTTGTTAATAAAGAAAAGATAAAAGATAAGCATATACTTTTAATTGACGATGTCCTTACTACCGGTGCTACATTGATTGAATGTGCCAAAGAACTTCAGAAAGAGCCCTCTGTAAGAGTTTCCGTACTTACATTAGCAGCTGTGAGAACTTGATAAAAAAGAAATAAATCGTATATTTGTCTTAATAACATATCTAACTTAAACGAACAATTTAAACAATGCGGAATCAAGTGAAGTTGATGTTGCCTCTTTTAGGCATAGCTGCGACTGGTATTCAGTGTACTTCGCCTAAAGAGAAAACGACAGAGAATAAAATGAATATTCTTTATATCATGACTGATGATCATGCATCATCAATGATCGGATGTTATGGTAGTCCATATGGCGAAACTCCAAATATTGATCGTCTTGCTAATGAAGGTGTACGTTTTACAAACAGTTTTGTTGCTAATTCGATTTCCGGACCAAGCCGGGCTTGTCTTTTAACAGGAAAACACAGTCATACGAACGGAAAAATTGATAATGAACATTTGTTTGACGGATCTCAGCAGACTATCCAGCAGCTAATGCAGCAGGCAGGTTATGAAACAGCTATGATTGGAAAATGGCACCTGGAATCAACTCCTACCTGTTTTGATTTCTGGGAAATTCTTCCCGGACAGGGTGATTACTATAATCCTGATTTTATTACTCCGAACGGAGTGGTGCGCAATCCGGGTTATGTGACAAATATCATTACGGATAAATGTATAGACTGGTTAGAAAATATGCGCGATGAAGAAAAACCGTTCCTTCTGTTTATGCATCATAAGGCACCTCACCGTAACTGGATGGCTGATACAGCTATGCTGGCTATGTATGAGGATCGGGAATTTGAGTTGCCTTCAAATTTCTGGGATGAATATCAGGGACGTATTGCTGCTGCTGAACAGGAAATGAGTATTGATAAAGATATGGATCTTCAGTACGATTTGAAAATGTTTGATCCGGCAATTCCGACAAACAAACCAAATCGTTTTGTTAAAGATGACACTCTTGGCACATACGGACGTATGAATGCAGATGAGAAAGCAGCATGGGACAGACACTATAATCCTATTATTGCTGATTTTATCCGCAAAAATCCGAAAGGAAAAGCATTGGTGGAATGGAAATACCAGCGTTATCTGAAAGATTATCTGAAAACGGCTCAGTCAGTTGATGAAAGTGTTGGTCAGATGCTGAAATATCTTGAAGAAAAAGGTCTGCTGGAGAATACACTGATTGTATATACTTCGGATCAGGGATTCTATATGGGAGAACACGGATGGTTTGACAAACGCTTTATGTATGAAGAATCATTCAAAACACCTTTAGTTGCACGTCTTCCTGAGAAAATGTTTAAAGACAGAGGCTTTGTTTGCGATCAGTTAGTGCAAAATATTGATCATGGACCAACTTTCCTTAATATCGCCGGAGCTGCTGTTCCTTCTGATATCCAGGGCGAATCCTATCTTTCTTTGCTTGAACATAACAATCCGGAGAACTGGAGAAAATCGTTGTATTACCATTTCCATGAGTTCCCGGCAGAACATAGTGTGAAAAGACATTTTGGTGTAAGAACAGACCGCTATAAGCTTATCCGTTTCTACAATAATGTTGATGCATATGAATTATATGACCTGAAGAAAGATCCGAAAG
>JBOFDD010000201.1:0-4659 GCA_051646645.1 Bacteroidales bacterium
GCTAAGGAAATGAAGATTAAGAAAACAAGCGGTATGGATCTTGATACCCTTGTTTACAGTATTCTTGATCATCAGGCGGTTGTGTTGGCCGAAAAATCAGGAGCAGAAAAAACTAAATCTGCTGAGAAACCAAAAAAACGTACGAAAGCTGCTGAAGTGAAAGAGCAGGCTGCGGATAAGAAAAAACCGGTAGCAAAAACTAAATCTAAATCGAAAGTTGCTGAAGAGCCTAAAAGTGAAGTCGTTGCACCAGCACAGGAGAAAGCTCCTGTAATGGAAGACTCCAAAAAGGTTGAAGCAAAGAAATCCGATATTAAAAAGGTTGAAGTGAAGAAAGAGGAAGTGAAAAATGAAGATGCTCAGCCTAAAGTTGCTGAAGTACCAGCTTCGAAAGATGCTTCTTTAAACAGTGCACCAGAATTGGCGAGTGATGCAGATGATAAAGATCTTGCACCTCAGTTAAAAGGAAGAATTGAAAATCCGATTAAAGAACTTTTTGGTGAACGTAAATCTTTCAGATCCCGTATTCAGAAAAAGGCTGACTTTAAGCAACAACCAGTTATTGAAAAGCCGGAGAAAAAAGAAATTCAGTCTCCTGTGCTTGATGTAGAAGATGATTTTGAATTCCCGGAGATTAATATTGAAGAACCGGTAGAGAATATTTCTGTTGAGCCTATAGCTCCAATGCGTATTACTCCTAAAACAAAACATGCAGAGCATGCTCCTGCTCCTGCAGATCACCATCAACCCGAACCTGAGCTGATTGTTGAACCACCAGTTGCTCACGCCCCTGTGCATATACCTACACACCAGGCTCAGGAAAAACCATATGAATTTGATAATTTGATTATCGGATCCGGTGTTCTTGAGATTATGCAGGATGGCTATGGATTTCTGAGATCATCAGATTATAATTATTTTAGTTCTCCTGATGATGTTTACGTATCTCAGTCTCAGATCCGTTTGTTTGGACTTAAAACAGGTGATGTGGTTGAAGGCCCTATTCGTCCTCCGAAAGAAAGTGAAAAATATTTCCCACTTGTAAAAGTGAACAAGATAAATGGACGCTTACCTGAGATAGTAAGAGACCGTATTCCTTTTGATTATCTGACTCCATTGTTCCCGGATGAGAAATTCAAATTGTGCAAAGGTTACAATGATTCTCTTTCAATGCGTGTGATGGATCTTTTCTCGCCGATCGGTAAAGGTCAGCGTGGTTTGATTGTTGCTCAGCCGAAAACAGGTAAAACGATGTTGTTGAAAGAGGTTGCTAATGCCATCGCGCTTAATAACCCTGAGGTGTATCTGATTGTTCTTCTTATTGATGAACGTCCGGAAGAGGTGACGGATATGGCTCGTAGCGTGAATGGAGAAGTTGTAGCTTCTACATTTGATGAACCGGCAGAGAAACACGTGAAAGTTGCAAGCATCGTTCTTGAAAAAGCAAAACGTATGGTTGAGTGCGGTCACGATGTTGTTATCCTTCTTGATTCTATTACACGTCTTGCACGTGCTTACAATACAGTTGCTCCGGCTTCAGGAAAAGTTCTTTCCGGAGGGGTTGATGCTAATGCTCTTCATAAACCAAAGCGTTTCTTCGGTGCTGCACGTAACATCGAAAACGGAGGAAGTTTGACTATTATTGCTACGGCTCTTACAGACACAGGCTCTAAGATGGATGAGGTGATTTTCGAAGAGTTCAAGGGTACAGGTAATATGGAACTTCAGCTGGACCGGCGTCTTGCAAATAAACGCGTATTCCCGGCTGTGGATATTATGTCATCAAGTACACGTCGCGACGATTTGTTGCTTGACCGTTCGACTCTTAACCGTATGTGGATTCTTCGCCGTTATCTTGCTGATATGAATTCTATGGAAGCTATGGATTTTATAAAAGAAAGGCTTGAAAGAACGAAGAATAATGATGAATTTTTAGATAACATGCAAGGTTAGTTTAAAATTGTAATTAAAGATTAATAGTATATTAAATCTTTCACAAGCAGTAGTATTATACTATGTTTGTGAAAGATTTTTTATTTTTAGATCTGTTTTGGACTTCGTATAGTGCGAGGAAAGACTCAATGTATGATAAGTTACAATGCTTTAAAGGGGAGCTAAATTGATAAATGTTCATAGATTACAGGGCAGATTATTTAATAGTAGGGTTTTATTTATTCTTTGATTGAAACTAACAGATAATGAAAAAAAGTTTATTTATTGGGATTTTAGCAGCTGCAGCTGTTTCATCTTCATGTTCTTTAACTCCGCGTGGTTATGAGATTAAAGGTACAGCAAACTCAGCATTAGAGGGGAAGATGGTATTTTTAGGAGAAATGGAAGGGAAAGAATTTGTTGCCCGTGACACAGCTATTGTTCAGGGGGGAGAGTTCCTGTTTAAAGGAAATCAGGATTCAATCCGTAATTTCGTGATATCTACAGAGCGAGTAGAAAACCTGAGGGTTCCCTTAACTTACTTTGTGCTTGAAAATGCACAGTATAGCGTTTCTCTTGATACTGTAATTTCTGTAAAGGGTACTCCATTAAGTGATTCTCTTCGTGCTTTGATTGATGGTAATTTGCAGCTTCGTAAAAAATTGATTTCTGCAAATCGTGAAATTCAGCGATTGAAAGATTCTAACGAGCTTACTCCTGAAAAAGAAGCTGAGCTTAAAGCTGTTGTTGATAGTTCAAATAAACAGACTGAGCAAAATAATATAGAGTTCATCGAAGCAAATAAGAATAATGTTGCCGGAGCTTTAGTTTTCTCTTGGAATGCTTATGCTTTTGATGATGAAACGAAAGAGAAAATAATCAATTCGGCAGGGCAGGAGTTTAAAAGCTATCCGGGCGTTGCAAAAATTAAAGACTTGCTTGATGTTGTAAAGCGCACAGCAGAGGGTCAGGTGTTTGTTGATGTTGTTATGCCGACCCCGGACGGAACGTTACTTGCTTTATCTGATGTTGTTAGAAATAATAAACTGACTCTTGTTGATTTCTGGGCAACATGGTGTGCGCCTTGTCGTGCAGAAATGCCTAACGTTATATCAATCTATGAGCAGTATAAAGATAAAGGACTTGAAGTTGTAGGTATATCTTTTGATAAGGATGAAACACGCTGGAAAGATTACATCAAAGACAATAATATAAAATGGAAGAATATGTCAGAGCTGCAACACTGGCAATCAGAAGCTGGACGTTTGTATGGTGTGAATAGTATTCCTCATGTGATGATCATTGATAAGAGTGGAAAGATCGTATCACGTGGGTTACACGGGCAGGAGCTTCGTGAGAAAGTAGAAGAGCTTTTGAAATAATAGCGATATAAATATAAAACGGTTGACTGAATTAACTTCGGTTAACCGTTTTTTTTTATGAGTTTATCTCGTTCTATGGATGTAGATCAATTGAGAAGTGTTATTTCTCTTTCATATGATCATTGCATCCGTTTGTTTTGACTTTCTTATTCTTCAGAATTTCATTCTTCAGGTCACATCCGGAGCATCCGCCGCAAGGGCTTTCGGAATCATTCTTACGCGTGATGGCCTTGTATACACGATAACTGACAATCAGAAATGCGATAAAGACAATGCAATATGTAATTATAGCTTGTAGCATATTTGTTTCATGTTAAATAAACAACAATGCAATGTGATAAACAGCAAAAGAGACAATCCAGGCGAGGATACTGGTGTATACAATAGTAAATATACTCCATTTCGTTTCTTCTGTAGCAGTGCGTATGCTTGTTATCGTTGCAATACAAGGAAAATAAATCAGAACAAATACCAGAAAGCTTAGAGCAATAGCCGGATTAAAGTCTCCCTCTTTGCTATGAGCCAGTGCATGTATCAGAGTGTTTCCCCCATCATCACCGGAATAAAGTACACCCATCGTGCTTACAATAAGCTCTTTTCCGGCAATACCTGTAAGTAGCGCCGAGCTGATTTTCCAGTTGAATCCCAGAGGTGCAAGTATCGGTTCAATTGACTTTCCGATTCTTCCAATGTAAGAGTTCTCAGTCAATGATGTTTCATATAGATAGTTGTTGTGCTGTAACAGGCTATCCCGTTCATTGATTAGTAAGCTCTGATTTAAAGGCGATTCCGCTATTTTAATGTTGTATTCAGCTCTGATTGTCTCGGTCTGCGTTAAATGCTCTTTTTCGAGCGGTGCATTTTTAGGGAAATATTCCAGAAACCAGATAAGGATAGAAGCAATCAGGATTATTCCGCCCATCTTTTTCAGATACTGCGATACCTGTCCCCAGACATCGTTGAATGTTTGTCGAAAGGAAGGAAATCGATAGGGGGTAAGCTCATAATCACATTCTGTATCTTCGTCTGTTACCACAAATTTGCGGAAAACATATGCAAGAAGCATAGCCAGAAGTATGCCTAATGTATAGATTCCGAATATTACAAGTCCGGCATTTTTCTCAAAAAAAGCGGCACAAAGCAGTAGGTAAACCGGTAGCCGCGCACTGCACGACATAAGCGGATTAACCAATACAGTGATTATACGGCTGTGCTTGTCCTCAATTGTTTTTGTAGACATGATTGCAGGAACGTTGCATCCGAAGCCCATAATAAGTGGGATAAACGAATTTCCTGAAAGCCCTATTCTATGCATCATCCGGTCCATTAGTTTAGCTGCCCGAAT
>JBOFDD010000202.1:0-8206 GCA_051646645.1 Bacteroidales bacterium
TGGTGAGAGTTATTTAGTAGTTGTCCCTCAAAAGTTTCAATTCCTTTATGGTGCGATTGGGATTGGAGAAAAAAGAACTCGTTAAGCAAGTACACTTGTGTTTCAATTCCTTTATGGTGCGATTGGGATAAGCCCTTAGAGAAGTCAAGTATTACATTCCAGATTGTTTCAATTCCTTTATGGTGCGATTGGGATAAGCATCCCATACATCATTAAAGCTCCCATAATTATAAGTTTCAATTCCTTTATGGTGCGATTGGGATTTTGAGCATATATGGGTCGCTTCGCTCCTCCATTGTTTCAATTCCTTTATGGTGCGATTGGGATTCCATCAACAGGGGAAACTTGATACCAACTGTAATAAGTTTCAATTCCTTTATGGTGCGATTGGGATCCTTACCCGCTGCACGAGAATAAGGTGTATAAAGGTTTCAATTCCTTTATGGTGCGATTGGGATCCGTTAATATCTAAAATTGAAATCCTTTGTGCATCGATGTTTCTGCAATAGAAAACAGGTGTAAAAAGCATTTCAAAGTTGTCGAATGGCAAAACTATAAAAAGAATGGACTATCGACAACTTTATTAATCTTTTATTTATAAGGATGTCAAAGAGCATATTGATTTCGATTATCAATAAAAGAATTCTCTATATGTAGAGATCGACAACATTTGGCTAAAGAAATTGACTGATTTCTTGCCTTTCATGTCCAACAACTTCTTTATCTAGCCATTTTTCGTTTCGGCTTGAGAAAATAATAATACTATCTTTCTCAGGGTCCATGAAATAAGCCGCATTACTCTTTAGCTCTCGAAGTCTGGATTCTGTTATTTCGCCTTCAAAAACTGAGTTTTGAATCCAGTTTAAATATTTACGGCATAGTTTGAGCATCTTATTGACCCTTTTTTCACCAAAATCATAAACTAAAATTACATACATGTTACCACCAGATTTTAAAAGGTTTGTACTCTTCAATTTCTAATAAGTGCTTGCTTAACTTGTAGCACTCTAGTTTCACCAAATGTTTGTAACTAACATTTTTATTTAACGTACGGTGTTTAATTGTTTCATTTAATCGATCTTCGAGAGCAGCGATAAATATCTTCTTACCGGAAGCATTTAAAAGACATTTGTTTAGAGTTTTCTCAAAATGTTTACTTTGAATTTCCTTTTTGTTCAGGACTCTGAATATTACACGATCAATCAGTATAGGTTTAAATATTTCCGCAATATCTAAAGCAAGAGAATACCTCCGATCTCCCGGACTATGAAGATAACTGATTGTTGGGTTTAACTGAGTTTGATTGATAGCTCTCAGACAGAGTGTGTAACAAATCATATTCCCAAATGAAATTAAAGCATTTAATTCGTTCTGAGGTGGTTGTTTTGATCGTCCGTCAAACTGAAAATCCCGAACAATCAGATCAAATGAATCATAATATTTTTGTCTGATATTTCCTTCTAAACCCATCAGTTCCGGAACGCTAATTACATTTTCGATGGTATCGAGGTGTGCTTTGATTGATTGGATATAGGGATCCAGTTCTTTACCTCGCCTGCCATAGTATTGCAGATTCTTGATGATGTTAAATCCAGCCCCTTCAATGAATAGTTTTGCAATAGAAAGTCGCTTTTTTTTGTTCATGAAATGCGAACTTTGTGCTATAATCATCTTCCCTGACAACAATTGCTCTTTAGGCATAAATGATCCGGTGTAATTTTCAAAATAATCAAAGAAGTGCATGGCTACATTATTTTGACCGAGAAAATTAAAAAGAGAGCTATTTGCTTTTAAGCTTCCAAATACATAAAAATCATCGATTCCTTCAATAGGAATAAATCTGGGAGTTCCATAAATTTCTCTTCCTGATTCACTCTCTTCTATCGGTGAAAACTTTAATGAATTATCTTTACGTTGTAATTCGCCGGGATTGAATAAGTAATAATTTTTCTTCATGGTTCTTCGCTTATGTAACAAAAATCATAGAAACTGCAACACTTGCAGAATGGCTTATTTATAACCGCAGGACAGGATTCATTGACTAAATTTTGAATATCTGAGATTATTCCTTCCAGAAAAACGATATCATTATCAGCTAAAAACACGTCTACGGTTTTATGAAGGAGAGGATATTCTAATTTGCCAGAATTGCATTCGATCTTGTTTTTAAGAAAGACATAGATGTAATATTTGAGTTGCCAGATATGAGCTTCCTCAATTTTGTCTGATCTTTTAATCTCATGAATGACTTTATCATGAATATCATAAAAATCAACCACAATTCCTTCGATCTGTATTTCTTTGAATTTTTCAGATCGCTGAGAGTATGAATTTTTGTGAATAAGCTTTCCATCATATACATGATCAGAGGTATGTTCCATCTGTATTTCATTAAGAGCAAGCCAAAGCTTTCGCTTACATACGAAATAATAGTTTATATGTGTTCCGGTTACATTCATATATGAAAAATAATAGTTACCGGTAAGAAGAACTGGGATGGACCCTTACCGGTAAAGTGAATTATTTTAATTTTCGAAATTGTACGATTGCATCAGATGAATTAATTTGGCCTCTGCCTGTTCTATGGCATTGAGTGTTGCTGTATTGCAAGCAATATAACCTTCAGCAGGAAGTGTGACAAACATGTCTACTGTTGATAGTCCTTCTTCTACTATCGGTATAACTTTATTTTCTTCCAGATCTGACAATTTAGGACGGATTGCGGCTGCAATGTGATTTGCATTTTCACTTATTCCTACTGCTAATGTTTCCATCAGACTGAAAGTACGTGATTGATTTGATTGTATTTTCCAGTTTAATATAGCATGAGCCAGTGCCGGAATGACGCGCTCCCTGTATTCTTTAGGTGCGAGAAGTGATTTGCCATAAACTGTATTGATTTCTTTCCATCCCTCAGCTCTTAGTTTATCCTCGGTGTTTTTACTTACTTCCGGTTCCAAGTCATTAATAGTTACTGTAAAAAGTCTTACCAGGTCAATGGCGATATCTTGAACAAATAGCCCAACAGCTCTTTTGTTGTCTTGTATCCACTTGCGAGTCAGGCTACGACTGGTTCCATGTAAAAGGTCGCTGATTTGATCATCTGTAAGTTCTTTGCCATCTTCATCTCTAACAACGACAATGGTATTACCTCTGTTACTTCGGTCAAATGATAGGTTCTCTCCGTTGAGAGCAGCCAGCATAGGATGTAAAGCTCGCATTGCGGAAATAGAGAGAGGACTTCTTCTTTTTAAGGTTTTATTTTCTCCTCCTTTTCCCGCATTCATCCATCCTCCTAATAACTGATCTGAATATGAAGGGTCGCATGTTCCGAATACTTCACCTTCTTTAATCTCTTTCTTTTTATTTACATCAGAGATAAATGTTACTGGCGAAGGCATTTCATTTAAAGCATCACAAAGACTAAGAATTAGAGAATGTTTTACTTGTTGTCCGCTTGAGTAAGGAACAGATCTTTTGCTTAATGGGTCGTAATAGTTTTTTTGGCCGTCAGCTACACAAAATACAGTATGTTCTGCATGTTTTAGTGTGCGAATGTAAAGCGTTGAATTTTTCATTTGTATTGCGTTTTAGTTTTGTTCAATAAAAATATAATCAAATTTTAATAAGGTTCTGGTGTACATAAAATCATTCCTATTCATATAATGAATCCAGTTTCTGAATTCATAGATAAACGGTTTGTCTTCTTCTTTTATTCCGGGAACGAATTCTGCTAACTGTTTTACAAAGTCTGTTTTACTTGTTGACTCAAGTAAAGAATCAATCATATTAGCCTCATTGCGACTTCCTTTTTTTGCATTACTTCTGAATTCTTTCAGAATAGTAGCCAGTTGCATGGTTGCTTCGAGCATTTCTTCGTTGTTTTTTGTAATCATAGCTAATAACCAGGTTTTATATGTTCGATATGTAATTAAATCTTTGTCATAAGTTGCTTGATTCTTTGTGTTAAAACTGATTTTTTTATTATCTCTCATGTTTTTTATTAAAGAATCCGGACATAGAGCCATTTCTCCAATGATTCCTTGTTCGCAGGCACGTATTATATGTTGTCCGTATAATTCTTCGTAGGTACCAGCATCCTGAATGGCTGCACTTTCGCCAAAGAGTGTTGAGTAGAAATTATACAATCGTTTAGCTGCAATAAATTCAAATTGTATGAATCCAATTGTTTTATTTGTTTGACCAAAAGAATACACATATCCTGTCCACGATTCTGTCGGGTAGGCTTTACTGAGATCGAAAAATAACCGGGTCCATTTTATTGTATCAAATGATATGCCCTCTTTTTCTGCTTTGAGTATCTTTTCTCGTTCAAAATCCAGAAAAGCTGGTTCTTTATTAAGGGATAAGCGTAAGTGAAGGTATTGACCATTCCAGGTGTTTATTTTGTTTCCCTGTATTTTTAGTTCACTTTTATTCAAAAACTCTCTGTAGAGCTTCCATCCATCAAAAAGAAGAAGTAGTATTTCTGGTTTATCAAACAAAACAGAAAGTCCGCCTTCCATACCTATACCAAGAGATGCCCCAAACCAAGAGTAGTAAACATCATCCGGAGTAACAGTAACATTCAGATCACTCACTTGGCCTGATGTAGTAGCATACTCCTTGGTTTCAGATGCATAATAGCCAACTGCCGTGCTGGCATCAATATCCCCATTTTTAATTTTGATATGTAAATTTTCTTTTTTTTCTAATCGTTCATCCGGCTTTAGTGTATGTGCTTTCTGATTCCCTGCCATTTGGACAAATGGAGAATTGGTAGCCCACATCAGATACTTGGGATGATTGAAAAATATCGGATGATATACTTCATCAAAAAAAGCTTTGGGTGAGTAAGATGTTTCATATTTCCGGTTATATGCTTCCAGAAATATACGTCCTATATTTGTTGTAACCATGTTTTTGTTGTTTTTATAGAAAGTCGTATTTCTTATAATATTCTTTCTTACACATATTCTGGAGTAACCCCAGCTCGTCATTATATGCCACATCCGGAATCAGAAATGGCCGATTTCCCTCATTACTTTGTTTTAGCCCGAAAACTGCTTTGTAAGAAAGAGGAATCTCATACATAACCCTTTGTCGGCTGTTTTCTTTATAATCATCTTCGTCAGATTCAAGAATGCACGCAACTGTTTCTATTTCCATTTTCTCTAATAATACAGATTTGGAAACATGTGTCAGCTTAGGCATAAGCCATCCTTTGTCTTTACTGAATACAGAAACCAAATCCAGGTCAGGGATTTTTATTTCAGGAAAGACAGAATTCATGTAGTTTTGAATATTTCGTTCCTGTATGATTTTACTATCAGGTAGGCATTCATAACTACGAAGGATTATGTCTGAATCGTAGGGCTTTGCACTTTTATCTGAATCAGGTGGAGGTAGTATGTAAACCGGACAAATCTTGTGCGCAGTAACGCTTTCAGCTGATCGTTTACGGTTTACACGACCAAATCGCTGTATTAAAGCATCAAGTGGGGCTGCATCCGTGATCATTACATCAAAACTGATATCCAGACTTACTTCAACTACTTGTGTGGATACAACTATACAGGCAGTCTGACTGGTATTGAATTCATTGGTTGCGTTACCCTGATCATTAATGCCAAGCAGACGACGTTCCAGTTCTGTTCTGTCCTTACGCTTAAAGCGGCTGTGTAGCAGAAGTATTGGAATATCGGTCTTTTCCCGAAGAGCCAGATAGGATTCCTGAGCAGATTTTACCCTGTTGTGTACAATCAAGACTTTCTTGCCGTTGCGAATTGCTTCCAGAATGATTTTATCAGCCTCATCGTTGCTTATTTTATGGATCATGTGGCGATCGAATGTATCCAGTTCCGGATCAGAAAGTCTGACAATTTGCATATTATTTTCTCCGCACAGATCAATAATAGCATTCTGTAATATTTCGGGCATAGTGGCACTGCCGATATGTATGCGACAACCTTCGTGAATAAGGATTTCAGTGATTTTAAGCACAAGCCATTGCGCAAATCCGGTATAGGTATGAATTTCATCCAGAATAATATCGGCACCCTTCAGGTCCAGAAGCATTGATTCGTACCCTTTAATCCCAAAGGCGATAGATGCCATCTGGTAGGGTGTCAGCACTTTTATAGAAGCACCTGGTAGTCCCTGAAGAATCGTTTCGGATTCGTTTTTCAACTCCTTTTCTATTACCACCTTTGACGAAGCATGTAAAAGTCGTATATCCAGATCAGGATTATCTGCTTTCAGATCATTGCTTATCCGATTAAACATAGCGTTAATGGACGCCTGGAAAGGGAGTGTATAAAAGAATCTTCCTTTGCAGCGCTTAATCAGAAAATCTGTTTTCCCGGCTCCGGTAGGAGCTATCACCAGCGTGTGTCTGAGTTTATCATCAGAGTCAATCAATGAAAGAGGATAGAGTGCTGATTTACGTGTTTCATAAAATGAAATTTCCGGTTTTCTGAAAAATAGTTTTTCACCATATTCACTGGTTTCAGCTAAAGCTGAAACAGTGTGATCCACAGCCATGAGTAGTCCTCGCCAAGCCGAAATATCATTTATATGGCTTTGCTCTTCAACAAAATCCAGTACATATTCGTATGCGCTCTTTGCTTCATCAAGTGTAATTGGCCGTCCAGGCAAACCTAAAGCCTTCAGTATATCAATTGCTTCTGCCGACCATAAATCCCAGTTTCCGGCATGATAGCCAAAACAATTTTTCATTCCATCTTCCAAATCCAGCACTCCTTTTTTTCCGGAATCGTACTGTATGGATTTATGATGAGCAATGATCATCTCAATGAGCGGATTCCATGCTTCACGGGGTAGAAGTGGAAGGAAAAGTATAGATGCAATTTCATGTCTGAAAGGTTGTTCTCTGCCACTTTGGCTATTAGTTCGTAACCGTTTTTGAAACTCAGGATGCGCTTTGCCGATATCATGCAATAATGCGCCTTTTAAGGCGAGTTCGGCATCAAGTCCGGTATGATTTGCAAATTGACTGATCAGATCTCCTGTTTGTTTTAGATGCTCATACAAAGAAGTTCCGTTTCCTTTTGCCCAGATTTCAGGTTTTACGCGATTCATATTTCCAGATTCAGATAGTCTGAAATGCATTCTCCCTGGATATGAATATCTCCATACATAGGTTCAAAATCACGATAACGATTATACCCAACCATTACCGGAGATTGCACATTCTGAAATTGCAATTCAAAACCCGAGAAAGTTTTGTCAAAATCAGTATCTTCGATTTCTGTGATCTTTTCGTTCGGGAACAGGATATCTTCATTCCGGCATAAACAGATATGCTGGTTATTCGCATTACTTGCGTCTTCATAACTTGCAAATGCCAGTATTAGTGCAGGGCGAATCATGACACCACGAGTCAGAATAGCATAAGGCCGATGATAACTGTTTTTCTTCTTATTCCATCCTCTGGCCTGAGTTTGCTCCTGCTGTCTGTCAATGGCAGCATATGTAAGCTTATGACGTAGTATTTTATGGATTTTGTTTTCTTCCATAAGAAGTTCCGGGAAAAGCTTTCGTTCTATCCCCATTACGATGGATGGAGTTAGAAATTGTTGTGAGAAGGTTAACTCATCTCTCACTGCACTCCATGGTTTGATGAATCCAAAATCACCCCTGTATGTTACACAATAAATTTTCATAGCCTATTCTTTTCAGTTTATAGTTTGCTGATCGCACCGAATCCGATTCCTGTAGAAGAACCTAATCCTGCATCCCAGATAAATCGGAGGGTGTCGGGATTTCCTTTAAGATAGACTGTGCAATCATTTGCTACGTTTTTTATGCCCCGATAATTAATCATTTTTGTTTTTGCTTTTTCGGTTGCAAGAAGTTTAATCTCAAGATTTGCATCAGGTTCCAGACCTGCGTATTTCATTTTCATTAGAATTTGTTCTTTGAGTATAGCTCCACATCCTGGATTGTCGTATCTTAGAAATTCAGGATATTTTCGGTTTTCGCTTTTTCTCTTAATCAGGATAGGGGAGTCACAACAGAATAGTCCTTCATGGCTCATTTCGGGACAGGGTATGAGTTGAACATCCGTAACTGTTAATCCATGGCAGACTTCCGGTGATTGACAAATGCCTTTAATGATTGTTTCAGCCAAATCAGTTTCCCAAACGGATATGTAAAAAGATGGATTAGTGAAACTTAATCCATT
>JBOFDD010000203.1:0-4816 GCA_051646645.1 Bacteroidales bacterium
AGAATAGTAAGACACAAAATGATTTGTCAATTCGCTCTTTTTATACTGCTGAAAACGTGCACTGTTTATTGTAGACTGAGATATTCCTTCCGGAAAAACAATGGGCTTAGTTGTCAGCGTACGAGCATCAAATCCAAAACCTTTGGTATGTATACCTGTAGATGTATTACTACGTAGTTCTATACCTGCCATTACATCGAGATCATGCATCTCATTGAATCGCTTGTTGTACTCAGCCTGAGTGCGGAAGGTATATTGCAAGAAATCAGTGTTCCAGTTCTGAATAATACCACCTTCAGGCAAGAAGAACTTTGTTTCATTACTTACTTTATCCTTATAAAGCGTAGATTGTCTGTACTTACGTGTAAAATAAGTTTCCTTGTCTGCGAATTTTTCGGTCGCATCTTTGTCGTATTGCAATCCGAACTGTGTAGACAATTTCAGTCCTTTAATAATAGTATAATCCAGATTGAATACCCCTTTAATGGATGTAGTATTCAATTCATAGTTTGTATTCGCCTGCTCTTCAGCAATATTAAATGCTAGCGGTTGACCATCAAGTCCCTCGATATCCGGATCGTAAATATTAGAACCGTCAGCTGCGTAAGGAGATGCATATGGATTTACCGTACGCATATATCTTCCCGGATTGGTAAATGCATCTGTATCTGATATATAAGAAGTACGTTTGCTCTGACTACCAAAGATACCGATATTCAGTTTCAACTTTTTAGATAACTGAAAATCTGTATTGGATGAAAGATTGAAACGATCGAAACCTGTTCCCCGGGTTGTTCCCTGCTCGTTGTAGTAACCTGCCGATACATAATAGTTAGCGATTTCACTACCCCCCGAAAGGCTTACTCCGTATTGCTGGTTTAGCGTTGCTCGATACAACTCTTTACCCCAATCGAAATTGGCATTTCGCATATTGTTGATTTCAGTCTGAGCAGCTCCTGAAAGGGCACTAAATCCACCCTGACGGAAGGCTTCCAACTCGCCATATTTATTTAAAATACGCGATACGACTCCCTTATCTGCATATAAGGTAAGGTCTGATCGACTCGCCATTCCCAACTCAAAATCAATTTTTTGAGAAGCATTCATCAAATCCAGTTTCGAGAAGTCAGGGCGTAATGAATAGAATGTAGAGGCATTTACGTTCACTTTCAGACGTCCCTCTTTACCACGTTTGGTAGTAACAACAATAACTCCGTTGGCAGCACGTGCGCCATAGATAGCAGTAGCAGCTGCATCTTTCAGAATCGTAATATCTGCAATATCATCCGGATTTAATCCTGCAATTGACATATTGGACATATCGTCAAGATTTTCCTTACTCAAATCGACATTCGGAGCATTTCCTTCTAAGGGCATTCCATCAATCACCCAAAGAGGATCTGATGAACCCGTAAGCGATACCGTACCGCGAATACGAATTTTATTAGCTGCACCCGGACCTCCGTTTGTTGCTGTAGATACTACACCGGCGATCTGTCCTTCAAGCAATTGATGCACACTTGCGACACCTGACTGTGCAAGATCTTGCATATCGACCTTAGTAATTGCTGAGGTCATCTTACGTTTTTCAATTTTCTGATAACCCGTAACCACAACATCCTGCAACACTTTCGAATCAGAATCAAGATAGACTACGAAGTCATTTCCTTTCGAGATATCAAGCTTTTTCACTTCATATCCGATATAGCTTACCAATACACTCTTTACCTCTTTCGGCAAAGTAAAAGTAAAGAAGCCATCCATGTCGGCAACAGTTCCCTGTGGATTGTAGTCTGTTGCAACTCCCCCTTTTGGATCAATAAACACAGTCGCACCCACCAGTGCTTCTTTGTTGTCCTGGTCTAATACTTTACCCTTAATAGTGCGCGTTGCTTGCGCAAACGCCACCGCAGGGACAAGGATTGCCAGCAGAAATAAAATTTTCTTCATTCGTGCAGTTAATTAATCTCTTGTGTTTTTATAGTTAAACTGTTTATCTCAAGTTTAAAGCTTCTTTGATTCTCACTTCAATATCCTGATAGTGATTGCGGGTTGAAGCATCTCCGCTATTTTTACGTGAACGGACAAGTTCCAGTACACGGAACATTGCTCCGCGTTTTACCGATACTGCCTCAGATACACGATTCATTGCTGTATAGTTCAGATAAGTCGCTGAATAATCCGGACGTGGAGCTACTTCGAATGTAAGCTGAGTGCTTGCCAGTGAACAACATCCTCTGCTGCACGAAGTCTCGTTGCGCAAAGCTTTTTTAGTTGTCTTCTCAACTGCTTTGTTCGAACTTACAATAAGAGCATCAAGGAAATTCTTTTGCGTCATACGTTCATGAAGCGTAAGATTTTTGCCGGCGATTGAGCTTTTGAATATAGCTTTATAAATATCGTCAAACAGATCCTCAGGCATATAGGTAGCCGATTTCCCCAATTGAGCTTCGGTCTCGTACATACGCAACAGACGTTCGTCTTTCAACAAGTTATAGAAAGTAGCATACTGAAGCTCACGAGCTACATTGTATGGAGAATACTCAATATCTCCCATCGGAGCTTCCTGAATAGCGTAGCTTGTTTTCCAAACCGGATCGTTGAACAACCATGCTGGAACGGTGAACACTTCATCTATCAGATAAGAAACCGCTTCTTTTTGCTTTTCCTTGTTGATTGGCACATATCTTTCAATCGGGTTACCTTTTACCACATTATTAATATGGAATCCTCCTACGTTAGACATTACGTGTTCTGCATACATCTGCCACTGACTAACGACACCCATCAACAGCTTACCTGCTTCAGAATAAGTTTCGCCATTCTCTCCTGTCCATTCAAGAATATTAGGCACAATGCGTTTCAGATTAGCCAATCCGTACTGACTTGCTTTGATTGCATCGTCTCCCAGATCTTCTGACTGCGAACGAGGATCGATACAGTTTTTCGGATCCTGAGTCTCGCCATAGAAATAATAGGGATTATTCTCGTGTTTACGAATCCACTCATTCAGAATTGGTAATTCTTCCTGAGGTGTTTTTGTATCCAGATAGCGATAAGCCCATTCGATTGCAAAGCGGTCATAGATACCTACTACCGGATTTAGAGATGATACTCCGTCACCCGGCTGAGCCACATAGTTGAAACGTGCGTAGTCCATGATCGAAGGTGATGTTCCCATTGACTTAGTAAATGATTCCGAACGTAAAGAGTCAACCGGATAAGCGCTTGAAGCTCCCATATTGTGAGTCATCCCGAAGGTATGTCCTAACTCGTGAGAAGAAACAAAACGAATGGCTTCACCCATAGCTTTCTCTGAAAGCACATTCGGTCTGAATTCCGGATAAGTTGCCCCTAACTGAACACGTAACCAGGAATGGATAGCTGTCATTACATTGTGCCACCATACTACATCGGCTTCGATAATTTCGCCTGAACGCGGATCGACAATAGAAGGTCCCATTGCATTGGCACGTGCAGAAGCTGCATAGGTAATAACTGAATAGCGCACATCATCCAGATCGAAATCTGTCATATCTTCAGTTACCTCTTTCACCTGGATTGCATTTTTGAAACCTGCCTGACGGAATGCATTTTCCCAATCGGTTACCCCAGCCATAATGTAGCTTTTCCAGGGTGTCGGAGTTGACGGATCTACATAGAACACAATCGGTTGCGCAGGTTCTACCAACTCACCTGCAAGATATTTCGCCATATCTTCCTGCTTAGGTTCAAGACGCCATCTGTTTACAAGCTGACGTTTCTCTACCTGTTGTTGCTGATCGTTAAAGAACCAGTGCTCGTGAGTAAAGAATCCGACGCGCGGATCAGCAATACGAGGCTTCATTGGCTCTTTCGACAGAAGCACAAGGTTGGAAGTTGTATTTACGCTTAACGGGATTACTTTTCCTCCTTCTGTATAAGTTGTTGACAAAACAGATTTCACAACAACATTATTCGGAAAAGATTTGACAGATTCGATTTTTGAAAAATCCTTTTTCACAGATCCCCCTAAAGAGATTCCGTTATACAGGTCATTAAAAGTTTTCTCAGATCCGTCAAAGATTTTATTCACCTTGATCAGAACAGAAGAATCTGCGCTATATCCTTCAATTTCGAAAGATTCGAAAATGGATTCCACAAAGTTATCCGCTACCGATTTTGCAATCGCATCATCTTCTTTTACAGAAATCATTGGGTTGATGGTTTTAGCCCAAACCTTTTTGAGATCTTTATCAATGTGGAAACGAACCAGCTTATTTTCGTAGTTCATTCCTTTGTTTAACCCAGCATCATTCAAATCAAACGGCACACCCGACACCTTATTCACAATAAGAATATCGCGCCCCATGATAGAGTCAGGAATCTCAAAATAATAATCACCTTTGACTTTATGGACTTTAAACATACCTTCATCGGTAGTTGCCCCTTTTAGTGCTTTTTGATAATCTGTTTCAACAACAGCCGGTTCGCCTTTCTTTTCTTTTTTTACGCGAATCCACTTTCCTGCTTGCAGTGGAGTAAACATAAACGGCAAACCAAAGGATAGAATAAGAGAGAAAACTTTTTTATTCATCTTTCAGTATATAAATTATTCAACATCGCAGATCAACAGTCCTGTATGTATTGAGGTCATCTCGACTTTTGGAAACGTCGAAAATAGTTTCTAAAAGACCCCATGTCGTTATTAATTTTGCCTCTTTCTGCTTCATTTTTCACTTTATTATCTTGCAATAGCCCGCTATTGCTTCGCTATTAAAGCAAAAAATGAATTTGAAACAGACTAAAATTAATTAACGCCCAAAAGTCGAGATGA
>JBOFDD010000204.1:0-10224 GCA_051646645.1 Bacteroidales bacterium
GGTGCTGATGATTTTATGAACATTCACTCCGTTGTTGAAACTGCTAAGAAAAACGGAAATTCTAAATACAATGCCATACTTGCTATTCTTCAATAGTAAGCACTTCTTTATGCCCTTCTTTTATACCTGAGTAGTTACACAAATATAGAAAAGTCTAAAAAAAAACAAAGCAGTTTGCAGAAATAAATCTGCAAACTGCTTTGTTTTGTTATTCTATTAATCTTCATCAGCAGCGTCAGGTATTGGTAGCTGACGTTTAAACGCTTCTTTGAAGGAGATTAATGATTCTGTTCCAGATAAACCAAGTGGTTGTAACTTGGTATGAATAATCTCTAACAAATGCTTGTTATTACGGGCATAGATTTTGATGAACAAATCATATTTACCAGTAGTATAATGACATTCCAGTACTTCAGGGATTTGATATAAGGCATCAACAACTTCTGAAAACCGGCTTGGATCTTTTAGATACAACCCCATAAATGTACATGTTTCATAACCAACCTTAGCTGGCTCGATTGTAAACTCAGAACCGGTAATAACACCCATATTCATCAGCTTTTGTACACGTTGATGGATTGCTGCACCTGAAACACCACACTCACGGGCAACCTCAAGGAAAGGAACGCGAGCGTTACCAATAATAATTCGAAGGATTTTAACATCCAAACTATCTAATTGAAATGGAGCCATAGGTTTTTTTCTTTAAATTATAGACAAATATAATAAAGAAAGGACGAAATCGTAAGAGAAAGGAGATTTGTTTTCAGTGGCACTATCAATTTTATGATTTATATAAAAAAAGCTGTTCGGATTGAACAGCTTTTTTATATGATCAAGACTATTTTGCATCCTGGATGGCAGAATAGTTAATTTTCAAAGCTTGCGCTTCACGAAGAGCTTGTTTAATATCAACAATCACACCCATTTTTGTGTCTTTATCAATTTTCATTGATACAGTCATCAAAGGTTGATCCTCTTCTTTCATGCTTGAACGCTCCTGAGCAATGTAGTCCTGAATTTCGCTAACCTCAGCAAATTTATCATTTAGCTGAAGACGAGTTTCAGTACCCATTTTTTTAGAGAATTCAGCAGTTGGTTTACCTGCATAAATGAAAGTAACCAATGATTTTTTCTCTAATTTCTGTAGCTCTGTTGCATGCGGTAATTTGAATTGAACCTTCAAAGTTACTTCACGCATTGTAGTTACGATCATAAAGAAGAAAAGAAGCGTAAAGATCAAGTCGGGCAATGAAGAAGTATTCAAAGCAGGCATCTCGCGTCCGCCGGATTTACTGAATTTTCCCATTATTTTTTCCCTCCATAGTTTTTAGGTTCCGCTTCTGAAATCATTTGAGGATAAAGTTGAGCAACAGCTTTCTTTTGCTCTTCATCTAACTCATCAAATGTCTTTCCGAATTTTTTCTTCGCAACTTCATTACGTAATTCGTTGTATGCTGCTACAAGCTCATTCTGAACTTGGATATATGCCTGATATTTTGTACCGCGGTCATTTTGTAGAGAAATAACGTGTTTAGTCGTTACTTTTTGTGGTCCGAAGAACGGAATATCTACAACTTCACGCTCAGGCAAATTAGGATCGTCGTTTTCATTCTTAATGAATTCAACAGCCTTATCTTTTAGCTCACCAACGCTCAAAGGCTGACCATTAACCATCAACTGGTCATATGCATTGATCAACACTACCATAACGTTACGTTCTTTGATATCAATATCAGTTTTCTCTTGATCTTTCGGCACTGGTGGTGGAAGGCGACGAGCCAAACCTTTGTCAGTATCCATAGATGTTGTGATCAAGAAAAAGATAAGTAACAAGAATGCGATATCGGCAGTTGAGCTGGCGTTAATTTCAGGTACTTTTTTCTTTTTTCTTGCCATGTTGCTATTTCGTTATAAATTCGGGAGACGAGCTCCCGAATATTTTATTTTTTAATCAACTTTGATACGTTTGAGAAAAGAACAAGAACGATAGCTGCTCCAATTAAGAAATAAGAAGCGTATAGCATCATGTCCGCAATTTTCAATGTTCCCGGAACATTGTCAAGTCCGTCGTATCCTGGCAAGTTTAGAGGAGTTCCGTCACCAATTACATAAGCACCACCAAGAACGGCAGCGAAAAGTGCAATGTTAACAACTGTACCCAAAGCTTTTTTAGGAGTTTCTTTCACTGACATCATGAACTGAAAGAATGCAAATCCGACTGTTGCGATTACACCTGCAACAATAAGAATATACGACCAGTTCAACAGAAGCTCTGTATTCACCGGCTCCAACATCTCTGCATTCGGGTCAACATACCCACCACCATAGTACAATCCTAAGACTACTACAGTAACAGCAAGCATGGCGTATAGAATCCAGTGTGCAATTTTACTGATTGACATAGTCTGTATTATTTTTTGTATTTAAGATTGTATTTAATAACAAGGTCAAGTAGAGAGATAGAAGAATCTTCCATATCGTTAAGGATGCTTTCTACTTTAGCCAGGATGTAGTTGTAGAACAATTGAAGGATCAAAGCTACGATCAAACCACCGATTGTTGTAATCAAGGCAACTTTCATACCACCAGCAACAACTGTTGGAGAGATATCACCTACCTGTTGGATTTTGTCGAACGCCTGAACCATACCGATTACAGTACCCAAGAATCCTAATGAAGGAGCCATCGCGATAAACAGAGTGATCCAAGAAAGACCTTTCTCCAATAAACCAGCCTGAACACCACCATAAGAAACTACAGATTTCTCAACTACATCGATACCGTAATCCATTCTCATCAAACCTTGATAGAAAATAGAAGCTACAGGACCTCTTGTGTTACGACATACTGTTTTTGCTGCTTCAACATCACCTTTTTCAAGAGCTGCTTCAACACCAGCCAAAAGTTTTTTAGTGTTAACCTCAGCAAGGTTCAAATAAATAATTCTCTCGATAATAAAAGCCATACCAAAGATAAGAGCAATCATTACGATTGACATAAAGAATGCATTACCTTCAATAAACTTCGTTTTCAAAGCTTTGTGAAGACCACCTTCCTCGCTAACAGGAATAGCTGCTGCTTCTTCAACTGCAGCAGTCTCTTGAGCTACTTCAGCCGCAGGAGCAGTTTGTTCAGTTTGAGCTGCTTCTTGTGCTACAACGAACTGAGTTGTTCCCATCATAAGGAAACCCGACATTGCCAGAATTGCAAATAACTTTTTCATCGTTCTTTAATTTTAGGTTTGTTTTATTGGTTTGTTATTATTAATTATTTCTTTTTTGACCTGTTCAACATGAACAGATTGCGGAGTGAGGGGGATTCGAACCCCCGAAACGCTTTTGGCGTTTACACGCTTTCCAGGCGTGCCTCTTCAACCACTCGAGCACCACTCCTTTAATTTGAGCGGAAAAGTATAAAAATATTTTTACATTCTATATACGATTCCGCCACAAATGTAAATAAATTTCTTTCGACTCCTACTTTTGCTCTGATTCTTTTGCCTGCAAAAGAGAAAAAAAATGAACTTTTTTTTGAAGAATCGTCTCAATTTGTACCTAAAAGCTTCGTTATCTCAATAAATTGATTGCATTCAGTGTGGTTTGTCTTCCGATTTCTTCTGCTGATACATCATAAACACGGCTAAGATGATCTGCTATAATCGGAATGTAAGCCGGATGATTTCTCTTTCCTCTATAAGGAACCGGGGTAAGATAAGGAGCATCTGTTTCAAGAACAATCTTTGAAAGAGGAACAGATTTCAATGTGTCTCGCAAAGTGCTATTCTTAAAGGTAACCACCCCATTAATACCTAACAAAAAGTCACCAGATTCAAGGATACGTTTTGCATCATCTTCACTGCCGCCAAAAGAGTGAAATATTCCACGGAGATCATTAAACTCATTAATTATCTCCAATGTCTCTGTTAACGAATCGCGCGTATGAATAACAACCGGAAGATCCATTTCACGCGCCCAGTTCAACTGAATACGAAATGTTTTTTTTTGCTCTTCTAATCGATCTCTACTCCAGTAAAGATCAATCCCTATTTCACCTACCGCTGAAAAAGAATAACGATCAAACCAGCTTTTTATTTCCTGAAGCTGCATCCCGAAATCTACACCTACACTTGTCGGATGAAGTCCCATCATCATCCGGAAGTACTCCGTATCTTTATCATATAGAGATATCATTGGCTCTATACTATCAAGATCAACATTAGGAAGGTAAATCCGTCCGACTCCATTAACCTTGGCATCATGAATTACCTGTTCAATATCTTCATTATAGTCATCCTGATAAATATGAGAATGTGTATCTATATAAGTAAAATCTATATTATTCATTACGATTCTCTAAACATTAACTGATAAGCCAATTCTCTGAGATTTGCAGTTCTTTCAGTAGAAACGCTCATCTGATCTAACGCATCAATCGCCATATTATAATAATACTTCATTTTCTCTTCACTGATTCGTTTCAGATTCAATGAATCATAAATTGATCTGACTGCAACAACTTTCTCTTCTCTGTCAAACTCAGTTTCTGAAATCCAGCTTATCAATTCATCCTTCATTTCATCTTTTGCATTTTGCAAAGCACTGATCAATAAGAACGTTTTTTTATTAGAGGTTATGTCGCCTCCTATATTCTTGCCAAACTTAGCAACATCTCCGTACACATCAAGCAAGTCATCTTTTAGCTGAAACGCAAGCCCGATTGACTCTCCAAAGCGATACAAAAGATCTGCATCAGAAATGCTTGCACCGGAATGCAAAGCTCCCATTTTGAGCGCACAACCCAGCAACACAGCTGTTTTCAGACGAATCATCTCCATATACTCATCTACAGTCACATCATCACGCGTTTCAAAATCCATATCGTATTGCTGACCCTCACATACCTCAATAGCTGTTTGCGAGAATACAGGCAATAACACAGACAATTTATCCGGATCTACTTTAGCCAGATATTGGTAAGCCAGTATAAGCATTGCGTCTCCCGAAAGTATAGCCGCATTTCCGTTCCACTTCTTATGCACTGTAGGTTTACCTCTGCGAATATCTGCATGATCCATCACATCATCATGCAATAAAGTAAAGTTATGAAATATTTCAACAGCAAGTGCTGCAGGCATCGATGATAAGGAATTTTCCGAAAAAATATCTGAAGCCATCAACACAAGTACTGGCCTGATACGTTTTCCTCCTAAATCAAGAATATAAGCGATAGGATCGTACAGATCCTTTGGCGCTACCGGATATTGAATCTTATCGATTTCTTTATTAATTGCTTTTAAATAAAGCTCCTGATTATTCATATATATGATGTATTTATAAATAAAAAAAGAGGCCACCATTACGGAGCCTCTTTTTTTATGCTAATATTCGATTATTGTAATCTAAAGTTGATTGGCACAGTATATTTAACACGTACCGGTTTACCCCTTTGTTTACCAGGTTTCCAAGCAGGCATCGCATTGATAACTCGGATAGCTTCTTTATCCAAAGAAGGGTCAACACCCCTTACTACTACCGGGTCAACTACTTTACCATCTTTATTAATAGTAAACGAGCAGATAACACGACCCTGAATACCATTTTCCTGTGCAATAACCGGATATTTAACCGATTTAGCAAGATATTGAAGCAAAGCTGTTTCACCACCAGGGAACTGAGGCATTTCTTCTACCACCGTAAAAATCTGGTGTTCTGTAGGATCCTCTTCTTCCACAACTGGAGGAGCGAATTTAATTTCTACTTTTTTATCCTTGTCATCTTCAGTAGACTGTAGTTTTACGTCAGCAACTTCTTGCTTATTATCAACCACATTAATCTCTTCAATAACCGGTGCTTCTACTGGTGGTGGTGGCGGTGGAGGAGTTTCCATACGTTCTGTAATCGGAACGATTTCTTCTTCAACGAAAACGTCAGCAACACCAGTCATGTTTGCTTTCTTAACATCTCTGTTTGTCCATTCAAATCCTACGAACATAACCGCAAGAATGAATACATAGCCAAGAAGAAGATATATCAACCTCTTGTTCTCAAGATCTGCTTTGGGTGATTTTTTAATTTCCATATTGTTTAGTATTATATTTCTCGGTTAGAGAACGATTATTGGATTAGAACAATCGCTTGGTGCAAATGTAATATTTTTTTTATTGCGCCAATTTCTAAATGATTTTTTTTAATACAAAATCAAGAAAAAAGAGTTTAAGAAAGCTATATCTATATATTTAACACAAAATACGGAGGTTAAGTTTGAACTCAACCTCCGTATTTCATATAACAATCTTTAATTTACTTTGAGAAATTAGAAATTCCTTCATTTAAGAAATTAAGGAATTTATCCGCATTCGGATCAAAAGCAAAGTTATTCTTTGTCAGAACTGTCCCATCAGGATTAACAATTACATAATAAGGTTGAGCATTTGCTTTGAACTTAGTAATCTGAATGTCGGCATTTTTTTGACTCAACAGTTTCGCCTCACGTCCGTTACGATCTTTAAACCATTCATTCTCCGGAAGCTCAATTGTTCTTTCATCCACATAAAGTGCTGCAATAACAAAGTTTTCGCGTAATGATTTCAACACTTCAGGATTAGAAAATACATCCTGCTCCATTTTGCGGCAATTCACACATGCTTTACCCGTAAAATCCAAAAACACCGGTTTATTCAATTGCATTGCACAAGCTAAAGCCTGATCATAATCGAAATAACCTTTCAAACCATGAGGTAATGAAAGCTTCTCTGCATATTTTGGTTTTTCGCACAATTCAAATCCAGTTGTATTGGTACTTGAAGAAGGTGCTGCAACAGATATTTCACGAATAGAACGTTCAAGATCAAAGTCCTGATTCTTCATACTTGGCATCCAGCCTGAAAGTGCTTTCAATGGTGCACCCCACATACCCGGAATCATATAAACTACAAAAGTAAATGTAGCAACAGCACTCAAAAGTCTGAACCAGCTCTTAATAACCGGCGTATCGCTATCATGAGGAAATCTCAACTTCCCTAATAAATAGAAACCTAACATTGAGAAGATTACGATCCATGCAGCAAGATAAATCTCACGATCAAGAATTCTCCAGCCATATACCTCATCTGCAGTATTGATAAACTTCAATGCAAAAGCAAGCTCGATGAAAGCAAGACAAACTTTTACTGAATTCAACCAACCACCTGATTTAGGCAATTTGTTCATCATACTTGGGAAGAATGCAAAAAGCGTAAAAGGAATAGCAAAAGCTAAAGAATAGCCCAACATTCCAACAATAGGACGGATAATTTCACCTCCTACTGCACTGATCGCTACAGTACTTGCTACAGGCAATGTACATGAGAAAGATACAAGCACCAAAGTAAGCGCCATAAAGACAGGACCAATAAAATCGCCTTTATCTTCATTTGCAACACTTTTGTTCACAAGGAAAGACGGAGCTGAAATTTCAAAATAGCCGAACAAAGAAATTGCAAATAGCAAGAAAATAAATGCAAATATCATATTTGGCAACCAGTGAGTACTTACCAGATTACCGAAGTTTTCACCAAACAGCACAGATAAGATTAGTCCGAAAAGCGTATAAATAAGTACGATTGAAGCACCATAAATAATAGCCTGAACTTTCCCCTTCGCTCCTTTTTTAATAAAAAACGAAACGGTCATTGGAATCATCGGGAAAACACATGGCGTCAATAAACCTACAAGACCTCCACCGAATGCGAACAAAAAGAAGCTCCAAAGAGATTCATGTTCTTCAGCAGGAGCTTCTGTAGCTGCAGGCGTTTCTGTTTCTGTTACTTCTTTAATCGTAACAACTTCTTCCTGAGCCTGAGCTGCGGTATCAGTTGTTGCTACATTCTCTGCCGCTACAACAGCTACTGCTTCTTTAACTGCTTCTGCAGGCGCTGATGCTATAGGAGCTTCTGCTTTTACAGCTTCTGCTTTTGCAGCAACCTTAACGCCTTTAACATTAACAGAAAATGCATTATCAAAGAAAGGAACACAAGCTCCATCGTTACAAACCATGTACGAATAAGATCCTTTGATAGTAAAGTCTTTTTCTGTCAGAACTTTAATTTTTTGCACAAAAACGGCTTTACCGTCAAAATAAGTAACGTCTACGCCAAACTCTTCCTGAAAATGAGTTACCCCTTTTGGCTCTGAAGGTTTACCAACCAACTCATATTCTTTACTCTTATCAAAAGTAAATTCTGTTGGGATAGGTCCGTTTTCAACGGGTTTCTGAGAATACAAATGATAACCTGCATCAATTGTAGCAGTAATAACAACCTCAGCAACATCTGAGCCTGCTGCTTGCTTTGAAGTGAACGTCCATTTCACCGGATCACTCATTTGAGCAAAGGCAAAAGATGCGAACACAAATAAAGATAAGACTGTCGCAAAAACTTTTCTTTTCATTGAACTGTTAATTATTTGTTTAATCTGTAACTATATAGAATGCGAAACTAAGAAAAAAAATTAACATTTCCATGATCATATTCACCAACTGGTTAATTTTTAAATCTTTTAATTAGTACAACCCCATTTTAAGTGTGATACTATATTAATTTATATAAGATTAATACTATCAGGTTTTCCTTTAACTTTCCGCCACCAACATATATAAAAAGTTAAACCTCAGAGAATATGCAAGTGTAACACACCCACCTTATTCTCATTGAAAAAAAATAGATTAAAAAAGAATCACTATATTTGTGATATAAAAGTTATGATTCGAGCTATATATGACTAACAAGACTACATTCAAATATTTTCTTATTCTTTGCTTTTGCTTTATTGCCTTTAACAGCAACAAAGCTCAGTCGTCACGTATTTCAGCTTTTAGCTACAACTTCGAATTATCATCGTCCCACATTGTCGACATTTGCCAGGACAAAGAGGGGTTTATCTGGATAGCTACTCAGAACTGGATTAACTATTTTGACGGATACAACCTTGGCACTTTGCCTTATCCTGAGGATTTACTTCAGGCAAAAAACAGAGTTATCAACACAATATATTGTGATCAGGATGATAACATCTGGATCGGAATGGCTCCGGGCATTCTGAAATATAATAAGAAGGATAATAAGTACACTCTTTTATTCCCTATTCCGGATAATAAAATTCATAAGAGTAATATTATCTATGATATCACTGAAGACGCTGAAGGAACAATATATTTTGGAACACGGAACGGTATTTATTTCATGAAGAAAAACTCGCAGACGATACAACTGATGAAGTCTTTTGCTTTTCATGAAAAATTCAACAGTGCGACTAAATCTGAACGGATCGTACGTTGTCTGACATTCGATAAACTTGGAAACCTTTGGATTGGTACAGAAGGAAACGGATTGGTTCGCCTTAATATTAAAAATGAGTCACAAATATTATTCCGTAATAACCAAAAAAATCCGGCTTCCATTTGTGGCAACTTCATCACTGATGTTTTCGAGGATCAGTTCGGTGTATTGTGGGTTGGCACAACCGAAGGTATGAGCCGTTTCATTAAAGAAAAAACAGAATTTGAAAACTTTCCTGAAGTTGCCAATATCACTATCAATGCGATTGATGAAAACAAATCAGGAACATTATTAATCGGAACTGAAGAAGGCTTTGCTGTTTATAACCGAACAGGCAATAATGGATTCTCCTGGTTCCGTGAGAATGATAATGCCCCGAATACGATTTCATCCAATATTGTAACATCTGTTTATTGCGACTATTCGGGTGCAGCATGGATTGGCACATCAAGAGGTATATCCTTGTTTATGCCGGGAGCTTCTTTCGGGAACCTGAAACAAGGGACAGGAATAAATGATTTATCATCAAATCTTTTAATCTTTGCTGTACCTGATACTGCCAGCAAGAAATTATGGCTCGGCTCTAAAAACGGTGCTTTAGATCTGTTTGATATCAAAACCGGAACAATAAGCAAATATTCGCTTGATGCAATCCGTATGCAGAATAATAAATTTAAAAATCTGCACACGGCAACAATAATGCGCAATGGTGATTTATTAATCGGCACAGACGCCGGATTAATTCGTATTCAACGGGGAAGCGATACTCCGATAATCGAAAAACTGAACGATAAAGGTGAAGATCTTAAAGAGATATATACTATATATGAAGATCGTTCAGGTAATGTATGGCTTGGAGTATTGGACCGTGGGCTATATCGCTATAATCCTAAAACAAAACAACTTGT
>JBOFDD010000205.1:0-3712 GCA_051646645.1 Bacteroidales bacterium
ATTATATTGTCTGACTATCGGAATTGCTCTTCAATCCTGCGGAGTACAGAGTTGTGATGAGCCTTTGACCGTAGATACAGGTATTGTATTTATGAAAGGAGGAACAAACTATACGTTTCCTATGGTCAGTGTCGGAGGCATAAGCAAGTCTACTGTAACCGGTAAAGATACAGTTATCAACCGCGATACGATTACTAACGCAAAATCAATGGAGTTGCCTCTCAGAATAACAAGCAATAAAACTCAGTTTGAGATTCGTTTTTATCCTGCGACAGATATGCCTCCTGTTACGGACACACTGACTATAAATCATCAGAATTCGAATTACTTTATTTCTGAAGAGTGCGGATGTCTCGTATTTCATACGATAGAATCCTTAGAGTACACAAAAAGTCGAATAGATAGTGCTTATATCTACAATCCGAATATAACCAATGAGAAGTTACAGAATATCATTCTTCAGTTTAATTAGTCTACTGTTCCTTTGTACAGCATTTCCGGCATTTGCACAATCAAAGCCGGCGCAAAGCAAAGCTAAGGAGACTAAGCCGGCTCTGCCCGATTCCGTCCCTACTATTACGGGATTATACATTAGCGCTGACCTTGCAGGTCCGGTTATGTATGCGTTTAACGGCGATAAACTTCAGAGTGAAGTTGCTGTAGAGCTCGGCATAAAAAATAAATTCTTCCCCATACTTGAGTTCGGTCTCGGATATGCAAATATTGAGAGTGAAGAAGGTTTTACGTTTAAAGCCAAGCCTTCTCCCTATGGTCGTATCGGACTTAATTATGCGATCACACGGAAAAACAAAAACTCGTTCTTCCTCGGATTGCGCTATGGTTATGCTAAAGTAAATTATGATATTTACAACGTCACACAAGGAAGCGATTACTGGGGCGAATCTCAGGTAGTTGATATTACAGGACAAAGTGCTTCTGCTTCATATGCTCAGGCGGTTGCCGGTATTCGTGTGAACGTGTTTAAAAATGTGTATCTTGGGTGGGATGTGCGCTACAATCTATTGCTTAGCACAACAAAACTCAAGGAAAGCCGTGTCTGGTTTATTCCGGGCTATGGAATAAACAACAATGATTCAGGAGGTGCTATGTTTCAGTTCAATATCACCTATAAACTTCCGTTCTGGAATAAAACCACAAAAATAACACCTCAATGAGTATTCTTGAAATAATACTAATTGCTATCGGGCTATCAATGGATAGTCTTGCTGTATCTATTGCTGCCGGAATCATTATGGATAAGTTCCGGGTTCGCCACATCTTTCGTATTGCTTTTTTCATGGCCTTGTTCCAGGGAGTTATGCCTCTGTTTGGCTGGCTGGCCGGCATCAGTTTCAAATCACAAATCGAAGCTTATGACCACTGGATTGCATTCGGTCTTTTAAGCTTTCTCGGAATTAAAATGATTCGCGAAGGAATGAGTTCTGATGAAAATGAAGATGCTGGCTTTGATCCCACCAAAATTGCTACACTGATAAGCCTTGCCTTTGCAACAAGCATTGATGCTCTGGCAGTGGGTGTTTCTTTTGCCTTTTTACAGATCAAAGTTGCTCTTCCCGTAATAATTATCGGAGCTACAACTTTTGTCTTTTCTTTTGCCGGAGCCAGTTTTGGTACAAAATTCGGCAATAAATATAATCTTCCGATGGAGATTATCGGAGGTGTGATCCTGATTGGGATCGGTCTGAAAATCCTGCTTGAGCATACAGGAATAATCGGATAACTTATAAAAAACATATATAAATATATACATACTATGTCTGACGATAAGAAAATTATTTTCTCGATGGTGGGCGTGAGCAAAACATTCCCTCCACACAAACAAGTATTGAAGGATATCTACCTTTCGTTTTACTATGGTGCTAAAATCGGTATCATCGGTCTTAACGGATCCGGTAAATCTACTTTATTAAAAATTATCGCCGGAGTTGAAAAATCGTATCAGGGTGATGTAGTCTTTTCTCCGGGGTATTCGGTTGGATACCTGGAGCAGGAACCTCAGCTTGACGATACCAAAACGGTGAAAGAGATCGTACAGGAAGGTGTTCAGGAAATTATCGACACACTTGCCGAATACGAAGAAGTAAATATGAAATTCGGTGATCCGGAAGTATTGGATGATCCGGACAAAATGGATGCACTGATTGCACGTCAGGCTGAACTACAGGACAAGATTGATGCTACCGATGCATGGAATCTGGACAACAAACTTGAACGTGCAATGGACGCACTTCGTTGTCCACCGGAAGATCAGCTTGTAAAGCATCTTTCAGGAGGAGAACGCCGTCGTGTGGCTCTTTGCCGTCTTCTTCTTCAGGAACCGGATATTCTTTTACTGGATGAGCCTACCAACCACCTTGATGCCGAATCAATCGACTGGTTAGAGCAGCATTTGAATCAGTATCCGGGTACGGTTATTGCCATCACCCACGACCGTTACTTCCTGGATCACGTAGCAGGATGGATTCTTGAGCTGGATCGCGGAGAAGGTATTCCATGGAAAGGAAACTACACTTCGTGGTTAGAGCAAAAGACAAAACGCATGGAAATGGAAGAGAAGCAAGCGAGCAAACGCCGCAAGACTCTTGAACGCGAGCTTGAATGGGTACGCATGGCTCCTAAAGCTCGTCACGCTAAAGGTAAAGCCCGTCTGAATTCTTACGATGCGTTGTTGAACGAAGATACACGCGAACGCGAAGAGAAACTTGAAATCTTCATCCCGAACGGACCTCGTCTGGGTAACAAAGTAATCGAGTCTATCGGTGTAGCTAAAGCATTTGGCGAGAAAGTACTGTTCGATAATCTGAACTTCATGCTTCCTCCGAATGGTATCGTTGGTATTATCGGACCGAATGGTGCCGGTAAAACTACACTTTTCCGCCTGATCATGGGTCTTGAAAACAGCGACAACGGAACATTCGAAGTTGGAGAAACCGTAAAAGTAGGTTATGTTGATCAGTCGCACGCATCAATCGATCCTGAGAAAACAGTATATCAGGTTGTATCGGGCGGATCGGAAACAATCCGTATCGGTGGTCGTGAAATCAATGCTCGTGCTTACCTTTCACGTTTCAACTTCACAGGAGCTGATCAGGAGAAACTATGTAAAGTACTCTCAGGTGGTGAGCGTAACCGTCTACACCTTGCTCTTACATTAAAAGAAGAGGCAAACGTACTTCTACTGGATGAGCCAACCAATGATATCGACGTAAACACACTTCGTGCCCTTGAAGAAGGTCTTGAAAGTTTCGCCGGTTGTGCAGTGGTTATCTCCCACGACCGTTGGTTCCTTGATCGTATCTGTACTCACATTCTTGCTTTTGAGGGCAACTCAGAAGTATTCTTCTTCGAAGGTTCATATACGGAATACGAAGAGAACAAAAAGATGCGTATGGGCAACGTAGAGCCTAAACGTGTACGTTACAAAAAACTGATTCAGTAATATATCAAAAGGGCTTAAGCGTAATGTCGCTTAAGCCCTTTATTAATTATAGAAAAATCATACCTTTGGCGCCATTAACTAAAAACACAGACACATGAAAAAAATTTATTTCTACCCGTTGGCGGAATTAATTTAGCGCATACTTAACTCTACCAATAGGTTTGTTGTTGATCTTATTTATATATTGCAGGATTGTAAATGCACTAATCTTTCCGATAATTCGGGCAAACAATCCAGCATTGTCTTTTGCAT
>JBOFDD010000206.1:0-4023 GCA_051646645.1 Bacteroidales bacterium
TAAGCTGAACTCACTGCGGGAAAAATAAACAGACCGATCAGCGAAAGCACCTGCGATGCTTTTAAGTAGGTAACTTCATCCGGATTAATAAGTTTCAGTCCCATGGCTGCGAATGACGCAGCTACTGTTCCCACGAAAATAAACACTAAGAGAAGAAATACTTTTCGTAAATTGGAGATATCTTTATATTTACCTTGTTGCATTGTGTCTGTATTTAAATCATTAAATCCTCAAGTGTTCTCTTAGGTACATGGTGAGTACCATCTTCACTTCTCCAGTATTTTATATCATCTCCGGCTATTTTCTCCAGCACAATCTCTTCAACAGGTTTGCCTAATGCGATCACATATCTGATTTCGTATTTTTCGTCGATGTTCAGAGCCTCCATTATCTCTTTTTTTCTGAAAGAACCAATAATACATCCCCCAAGTCCCATTTCGACAGCTCCAAGAAGCATAGCCTGAATAGCCAGTCCGTCATCACAAAAGATATTGTCCGATAAAGTTGTATCGCGGGTAACGATCATATAAGCGGTTGGACGTTCGTCTTCAGACGGCCCATCCCAGTCTTTCAGATAGCCCGCCCATGCCAGATGCGGAAAAACCTTGTCGCACTCCTGCTTCATATAAACCAGACGGTAGCGCAGTGGTTGCATATTTCTGGCAGAAGGTGCAAGTCTTGCTATATTAACTAACTGGATGAGTTCATTTTTATAGATGTCGTAAGATGCATCAAAACGGCGATAACTTCTGCATTTCTGCATCATTTCAAGTATGTTCATATAATATATATTTCTGCATTATTGTTCCAACCACAAACCTAAATAAAAGTGCAGAGGTGGACAATAATGTGATTATTTATTTTTATCAGATGAAACTGTTTTTGTGAAATTCAAAATAGTTTCTTTTATTGAATTATCTTTATGGGGTAAAAGTTCAGAAATAATATTTTTTTATGAATCAGACAGCCCGTAACGAAGAATTATATATTTCAGAAAGTGAAAAAGCATTAGGAACACACAAAATATCCCGACTTTTTATTCATTATGCCGTACCCGGTGTGATTGGATTGTTATTTATCGGTATTCAGTCTATTGTTGACGGACTAATGGTCGGGAATCTTCTTGGTCCCGATGCATTGGCAGGTGTAAGTCTGGTATTGCCATTGTACAGTCTGATCGTTGCTCTGGCAGTTGTTGTTGGCATTGGAAGCCAGACGATTGTCAGTATAAGCCTTGGAGAAAAGAACTACCTTCAGGCACAGAATTCCATGACAACCGGATTTCTTGCTATTCTTGCGGCAAGCTCCCTGCTTTGTGTTCTGACATTAACTTTTCTCACTCCGCTTGCATATGCATTGGGCGCAAATGACCTTTTGCTTCCTCAGGTCAAAGGCTATATGACAGGTCTTTTTCCATTTTTGCCTGTTTTGGGAACACTCTATTATTCTGGTTTTATGCTTAAAGCGATCGGACACCCGCGCTATGCCATGCTTATCACTTCGGGATCGGTTGTCCTGAACGTTATTTTTAACTGGATATTTATTAAATATTTAGGGTTGGGTACAATGGGAACCGGACTTGCCACAGGGGTAGCTTTTAGTATTGGTGCGGTGTTCTCATTTGCCATTGTGTTTAATAAAAAGAATATTATATCCATGCAAAGCGGACGGTTTCGTTTCTCTTTGCTGAAAAATATGCTCTATAACGGATCGTCGGAGGGACTTACCGAACTGGCAGCCGGTATCAGCACATTCCTTTTTAATATCACTCTGATGAAATATCTCGGTGAGTCTGGTGTAGCAGCTTTTACGGTGATCAACTATGTCTTTTTTGTAGGAACGACCGTATTTCTCGGTATCTCTGATGGTATTATTCCCATTATCAGCTACAACTACGGGGCAAAGCTGATCCGTCGTGTCCGCAAGGCTTTGTTCCTGGGATACCGAACCAATGCAGTAATCGGAGTGATCCTGTTTTCTACGCTTTTCTTCTTTAGCGAAACGATCATCTCGTTTTTCTTTCAGGAAGAAGCCGGCGGTGTGGTGCAGATCGCCTCGCAGGGAGCCGCTATTTATGCATTTGCATTTCTTGCCAGTGGCTTTAATATTCTCTCGTCAAGCTTTTTTACAGCTATGGCAAATGCCCGTGTATCCGTGATCATAGCTACACTGCGTGGTTTACTCTTTACTCTTGCAGGAATACTTATTTTGCCTGATCTGTTAGGTATTGAAGGGATATGGCTGACAGTACCTCTTGCCGAAGCACTGACATTTATTATATCCGTGCTGCTCGTTCGTCACAGACTGCTGAAACTGTAAACAGCGATACAAATGAATATACTTAAATCTCCGATATTGTTGAAAAAGCTTAAAAAAACGACATTTTAAAGATGCCGGATAAGTATTGTTTTCTTTGAAGTTGTATTATGAATGAGATGCTGTATGGAACAGCTCAATATTTACCTGAAAAAATCTATTATAAAATGAGAGAACCAAAGAAAATCAATCCGGTCAGATGGGTGCCATCACTTTATTTTGCAATGGGATTACCATTTGTAATACTCAATATGGTAGTTGTACTTATGTTTCGCGGATTAGGTGTGGGGGATGGAAAGATCGCATTCTGGACTTCTTTTCAGTAGCCATTGCCCTGTTAGGCGTTATTGCTATTTGTGGAGCTACACATGATATTGCAGCCGATGGTGTATATATGAGTGAACTAGATGAGGTTAATCAGGCAAAATACATTGGCTGGCAGGGTGCGTTCTACAATCTGGCTAAAGTGATTGCTACAGGCGGACTGGTTTATCTGGCTGGTGTGATGAAAGAGCATTTCGGTGTGATGACAACCTGGATGATTGTGATGACAACCTGTGCGATACTCCTTTTTGGTTTAGGTCTCTATAACTTTAAAATGATTCCTTCTTCTCAGCAGGTAAAGCCAAAGGGCGGATCGGGTGATGCGTTCAGGGAACTTGGTGAGGTTATCAGCAGCTTCTTCAGTAAAAAAAATATCTGGATCTATATTCTCTTCATTATCCTTTACCGTATGGCCGAAGGGTTTGTTATTAAAATCGTACCGTTATTTCTTGCTGCTCCGGTTGCAGATCAGGGCTTAGGGCTGACTGAACAGCAAATCGGACTCTACTACGGCACTTTCGGTGCGGCAGCCTTTATCTTAGGTTCATTCCTTTCAGGATATTATATTGCTCGCTTCGGGCTGAAGAAAACACTTTTCCCGCTTTGCCTTATTTTCAATATCCCTTTTGCCGTATATGCTTTGCTGGCTATTTATCAGCCGTCGTCTTCCGGACTGATTGCGGCTGCTATTATATCCGAATATTTCGGTTATGGATTCGGATTTGTTGGTCTTACCCTTTTTATGATGCAGCAGGTTGCGGCAGGAAAACATCAGATGGCACACTATGCCTTCGCCACCGGTATTATGAACCTTGGCGTGATGCTTCCGGGTATGATGAGCGGCTATCTTTGTGAATGGTTTGGTTATCAGAACTTCTTTGTATATACCCTTTTTGCAGCCATACCGGCATTCTTTCTGGCCTGGGCTATTCCTTTCCGCAATGAGTCAGTAGAAAAAGAGTCTTTTGCTGAGGAATTAAATCTTGAAATGGAAGCAAACCGATAAAACAATCTGACTAATAATGAAAAAATACATCCTTTCCTTTTCTCTTTTATTGACTGCCTGTGTGCTTCAGGCTAAAGAAGCGGTTGATTATGTGAATCCGTTTATCGGTACGACAAATTTCGGTAAGACAAATCCCGGAGCAGTATGCCCTAATGGCATGATGTCGGTGGTTCCGTTTAATGTTATGGGATCTCCGGATAATAAGTTTGATAAAGATGCACGCTGGTGGTCTACCCCGTATGAATTTCACAACTCTTACTTTACAGGCTATTCTCATGTGAACCTCAGTGGTGTGGGTTGTCCCGAACTGGGCTCTTTGCTTCTGATGCCGATATCGGGTAATCTCGAAGTGGACTACAAAAAGTATGGATCACCTT
>JBOFDD010000207.1:0-3948 GCA_051646645.1 Bacteroidales bacterium
AATAAGCGAAGAAAGAGAATGTGCGTAAGTTTCGCCTAAGAACTCTACGCATCCGGTTTTATTTATTTTATGAAGAAGCTCAATTACTTCAGGAGCATAAATTTCAAACTGCTCAATTGCTGTTCCCGAGATCGAAAATGCTACTTTAAAACGTTTCGATGAATTTTCGATCATCTCAAGTAGTGTGTGCAATGCAGGGATATATGATTGCTGAACGAGACGCGAAATAATACTTTCGTTCATGAAATCATCGTAATAGTAACTATCCTTTCCTATGTCAAAGAAACGATATCTTTTCAGGCGGAAAGGCTGATGTATCTGAAAATAGAAACAAATAGTCTTCATTTTTTTATCTTATATTTATTAGCCGTTTCGTATAGAACGTCTAAGCTGTTTTTCTGAATTATTGATTAAGTAGTCTCTTATAGATATTGATCACTTTTTGTCCGGCTTTACTCCAGACAATCTGATCAACTTCTCTTTTCCCTTCTTCACGAAGATGGTCGTACATGGCCGGATAAGAAACAATTGAATAAATAGCATCTGCAATAGAATCAATGTCCCAGTAATCGGTCTTTATCACATTGTTTAGAATTTCAGCGCAACCCGATTGCTTTGATATGATTGAAGGTACTCCAACTTGCATTGCCTCTAAAGGAGAAATACCAAAAGGCTCAGATACAGATGGCATAATGTAAACATCACTGGATTTAAGCATTTCATATACTTGCATACCTTTTAGAAATCCTGTGAAATGAAAACGATCAGCTATATCTCTGTCTGCAGCCAGCTTAATCATTTCTTCCATTTTATCACCACTACCAGCCATAACAAAGCGTACGTTCTTTGTTTGTTTTAGAACTTTTGCAGCAGCTTCAACAAAGTATTCAGGACCTTTTTGCATTGTAATACGACCAAGAAAAGTTACTATCTTATCATTTGTGTTCTTTTGTGGTTGTAATGCCGCTATTTGCGGACTAATGGGTTCGACCGCATTGTGTACAGTTGTTACTTTTGCCGGATCTACACCGTATTTTTCAATAACCGTTTTTCGTGTAAGATCACTTACTGTAATAATATGATCAGCAAAATTCATCCCGTCCTTCTCTATAGCGAATACTTTAGGATTGACATTGCCACGACTTCTGTCAAAATCAGTAGCGTGAACATGAATTACAAGCGGTTTTCCCGATACTTTTTTTGCATGAATACCAGCCGGATAAGTTAACCAGTCATGAGAGTGAATAATATCATAATGTTCGGTTCTTGCAATAACACCAGCAACGATAGAATAATTATTTATCTCTTCCATCAGGTTATCAGGATATCTGCCCGAAAACTCAATACATCCAAGATCATTCGTATGTAAATAGCTAAAATCAGCATAAATATGATTTCGTAAATCAAAGAAATACTGAGGATCTGTACAATAACCGATTCTTTCTTTTACGTAGTCAAAGTTCACATCTTTCCAAACAACAGGAGTACAGTTTGCTCCGATTATTTTAGCGAAACTCTTATCCTCATCGCCCCAGGGTTTAGGAATAACGAAAGAAATATCCATATCTCCGCATTCGATCATTCCTTTGGTTAACCCATAACTGGCTGTGCCGAGTCCTCCTAAAATGTGAGGTGGAAATTCCCACCCAAACATCAATGCTTTCATATATTAATTCTTTTCGTATTCTTTTATCAGTTTCATTACACGTAGTGTCTCTGCAACATTCATTGCAAATGAAATAGCACCTCTTGCTTTAAATGGTGGATTTCCATCGAAAAGCTCAGCTATTGTTCCGATACAATATGTTCGCATTTCATCTTCAAACCCGATCAGTGCTCTTTCTGCGAAAGAAATCCCGCTTTGCTTGTACATTTTCAGATAAGCTTCGATATAAAATCCGGTTAGCCATGGCCATGCTGTACCCTGATGGTATGCGTAATCGCGCTGAACCTGTGGTCCTTCGTAGAATGGGTTGTATCCTGAGCTTTTAGGACTTAACGAGCGAATACCTTTAGGCGTAAGCAGTTCTTTTGTTATGTAATCAAGACAGCTTTTTTTCTCTTCACGGTTAAGAGGAGAGTAGTCAAAAGCTAAAGCAAATAACATATTTGGTCTTACGCTCAGGTCTTTGTGTTCTCCATCAACGAAATCGTACAAGTAGTTAAATTCGTTTTTGAAAATATAAACAAAGCTTATACAGCATTTTTCGGTCAGCCGGACTATGTCTTCTTTTAATGATTTGTTTTTTATCTCACTGGCAATATTCGCTGCAAAACGTAGCGCATTATACCATAGTGCATTAAACTCAACAAGGAATCCGGTTCTTGGTACAATAGGTCTGCCTCCTGATGTAGAATTCATCCAGGATATAGCATTTGTTCTGCCATCGCTGTATAGAAGTCCGCTGTCATCAAGTTTAAGGTTCGGGTGTTCGTTCGAACGGATATAAGCAATAATATCAAGAATAAGATCACCATATTTTTCGATTGTCTCTGCCGGTTTGTCTTTATGCAGTTGTTGTAACGCCCAGACTGCCCAAAGTAAAACGTCAGGTTGTTCAATTTCTTTTATTATACCTTCAGTTGTTCCTTTTTCCATAAAGGCTTTTATAGCAGGAACAGCAGAATTCATAATTTCAAAAAAACGGTTATCCTCATCAATAGCAAGTGTACAGCCCGGAAGAGCAACAAACAGATCGCGTGCACGTACTTTAAACCATGGATATCCGGCTAAAAGATATAAAGAACCATCCTCCTTTCGATTATAAAATTGTTGCGCTGAATTTTTCAGACAGTTATAAAAGTTTGTACGGGGAGTCCGTTTTTTTATCTCGCTTTCATATAGTTTTTTTAATTCTTTGGAAGACGCTTCGTGAAGTCCGGCAGAGAAGTAGATTGATTCTCCTTTTTTTATTGGAAATTCGAAATATCCGGGTACATATAAATCTTCATTCGCATAATACCCTCTTTCCTGTTCTTTCAGATATTCGATTCCTCTGTACCAGTCAGGCTGATACATGAATTCATTTTTCTTGCTGATTTGCATATAAAGAAGAGGGTAGCCTCTGTACATGGATGTACAGATCCCATTTTCGACTTTAAGGAACTCCTTGTTTACCTGATTATTTTCATGTGTAAGCATCCTTACACTGCGAAAAGCAAGAAAAGGCTTTAAGCGGAGAGTTGTTGGTGAATGAGCGTCTAATAGTGTGTATTTTATAACTATTCGGTTCTCGTGAGAAATGAAAATCTTCTCTTTAGACAGAATTACACCGCCAACGCGATAAATAGTTTCCGGATTAACTTCACAGTTGAACTCACGTATATACTTGTGTCCGTTCGGTGAATAATTGTCGCCATTGAATTTGTGTAATCCGAGATTAAATTCTGCTCCATGCTGAATTACTGTTTCATCCAGAGAAGAAAGTAATACATGATTTTCATCGTCGATTTCGGGTATTGGAACAACTAATAATCCGTGGTATTTCCGTGTATTACAATCAACGATTGTAGTACATTGGTAAGCCCCTGATTTATTAGTTCTGAGCAGTTCACGGTGAAGGGACTGCTCCAGATTAATCATAAGTGTTTTGTCAAACTTTAAGTAATTCATGTTTGCACTGAGTTATTATATCGTCATTAATTAAAGTGTGTTTTTTATTTCTCCGAAGATGACGGCTATGTTGGAAATAAATAATTTTACGGAAATGGCCAGAAGGACTATTCCGAAAAATTTTCGAAGGACATATACGCCGCCTTTTCCTAGTATATGCTCAATAATGTTTACTTTTTTGAGAACAGAATAAACGATTATCAGATTTAATATCAATGCCAGAATGATATTGATAATGTGAAATTCTGCACGCATAGACAGCAGTGCTGTAAAAGATCCTGCACCGGCTATTAAAGGGAATACCAGAGGGACAATAGTCGATTGTCCGTCGGGGG
>JBOFDD010000208.1:0-5710 GCA_051646645.1 Bacteroidales bacterium
AAGGTTCGTCCTGTTGATATTGAAAAATATGAAGAGGCTAAATCCAGAGAGCATGACACCATGCTTCGTGCACGTAAAATCGCCGAAGACCTCGGACTTGACATGAAGATTGGTGACGTTGAGTATCAGGGTGATTGCGGAAAAGCCATATTCTATTACATTGCCGAAGGCCGTGTTGACTTCCGTCAGCTGATCAAAGTACTTGCAGATGCATTCAAAGTACGTATCGAAATGAAGCAGATCGGTGCACGTCAGGAAGCCGGACGTATCGGAGGTATTGGTCCTTGCGGACGAGAACTGTGCTGTGCAAGCTGGATGACAAGCTTTGCTTCTGTTGCTACCGGAGCCGCACGCCATCAGGACATTTCCCTTAATCCGCAAAAGCTGGCAGGACAATGTGCGAAACTGAAATGTTGTATCAACTATGAAGTAGATATCTACGTAGAGGCTCAGAAACAGCTGCCTTCGCGTGAAGTTGCTCTTGAAACAAAAGACGGAGTATATTATCACTTCAAAACAGATATTCTTAAACGCGAAATCGCATACTCAACCAGTCCGACCTTCCCGGCTAACCTGGTTACTATTCCTGCAAAACGCGCATTCGAAATCATCGCTCTGAACAAGAGAGGGGTCAAAGTAGATCAGCTACAGGAAAACGCTGAGGCTGACGAACCGCAAAGAGAGTTCCAGGATGGAGTGGGAGACGACAGCTTAACCCGTTTCGATAAGAGCAAACAGAAAAAGAACAAACGCAACCCGAAAAAGGTAAACAATCAGTCTGCTCCGGAAAACAACGGTAACAGCAATAACAATGCGCAGCCTCAGGCCGCAAATCAGGGACCGAAACCTTTAAGATTCCAGCCTAATAAACAGCAGCAGAATCAACAGGGTGGACAGCAGCCTCAGAAAAACAACGAACAACCTAAACCGCAGGAGCAAAGACCACCGCGTAACGAAGGTAATCCTTCAAACGCTCAGGCACCACGCGAAAAGGGAGGCGACGAAAACGGCAACCCGAATAACCGGAATCAGAACCGCAGACGGAACAACAACCGTAACCGTCCGCGTCCGAACGGAGAGCAAAGACCTAATGGTGAACAAAAACCGGGTGGCGAGCAGCGCGAAGGAGGCAATCCTCATCCAAACCAGCAGCCAAAACCGAAAAAAAACAATTCGAATGGAAATCAGTCAAATGACAACCGACCGAAAGATAAAAAACAATAATACACGAAAGGGAATAACGGGGGTGCTTTGCACCCTCTTCTCTTTTATACTCTCTTCCTGTCTGAGCAACGATGCTTATTCCGAATACAGGTCAATCAAAGGTATGGAGTGGGGGACCAACGACACGCTCTTGTTCGAGGCACAACTTACAGATACACTGGTAGCCCATCTTATTGAACTTGAGATACGTAAGGATGTCAAATATCCCTACAAAGACCTCTGGCTCGAAATTGCAGTACAGCAAGATTCCGCAACACAGCTATGCGATACATTGCATCTATTTCTGTCTGATAAGAACGGACGTGCCCTCGGAACCGGGTTCGGAACATTATATCAGCAGAGCGACACGCTCGGACGAAATTTTGTTCCACACAACAGCAAACCCTATTTTCTTAAAGTCCGTCATCTGATGTCAGATGATTTCCTGTATGGAATTTCAGATGTAGGAATACGCATTTCTAAGAAATAATTATAAACGATTCTCCTTAAACATTGTTTAAACGGTTGAATCATAGCAGAAAAGAGAATATAATTGTCCGTAAATACATTATCTTTGTTTCTGATTTTGAAAGTTTGTCGTGGATGACAGATTTAAAACAATGTAAATGAGCAAAAAGAAGATAAGAAGAATAGAACTTCTGGCACCGGCAAAAAATGCAGAAATAGGCATTGAAGCTATTCTGCATGGTGCTGACGCAGTCTATATCGGAGCTCCGAAATTCGGAGCACGTGCTGCAGCCGGAAATTCACTTGAAGAGATAGAAAAATTAACCGCATTTGCTTCCCAGTACCGGGCACGCGTCTATGTAGCCGTAAACACCATATTGGAAGACAAAGATCTGAAAGATGCGGAAGAGATGATTTGGGATCTTTACCGAATCGGAGTTGATGCCATTATTGTTCAGGACATGGGCATCCTTTCCTTAAACCTGCCTCCCATTGAGTTGCATGCAAGCACTCAGACCGACAACCGTACTTTAGCTAAAGTAAAAGAGCTCGAAAATGCAGGATTTTCACAGATTGTCCTTGCACGGGAACTTACACTGGAACAGATTTCCGAAATCTGTCATGCTGTAAAGACACCGATCGAAGTATTTGTTCACGGAGCTTTATGCGTGAGCTACAGCGGGCAGTGCTACATCAGTCAGGCTCTTCATGGCAGGAGTGCCAACCGTGGAGCTTGTGCGCAGCTTTGCCGCCTGCCCTACGATCTTGTTGATGCTGAAGGAAACGTGATTGCTCACGATAAGCATTTACTGTCTATGAAGGATATGAACCGTGCCGACCGCCTCGAAGAGCTTCTTGATGCCGGTGCGACTTCATTAAAGATCGAAGGTCGTCTGAAAGACATGTCTTATGTGAAGAATATTGTGGCTTATTACCGCAAAAAACTCGATGCGATCATCGAAAGACGTGGCGATGAATTTGCTGCTGCTTCATCAGGAGTGACTCAGTTTTCGTTCAGCCCAAATCCGCAAAAAAGCTTTAGCCGTGGATTTACCGATTACTTTGATATAAACGGTAAAACACCTCACTATAATTTCGACACACCTAAATCGTTGGGTGAAGCTGTCGGAACCATCAAATTTGTTGAGAAAGGGAGCATCGTCGTTTCGGGCACTGTTCCGTTAAACAATGGCGATGGATTCTGCTTTATCAACGATCGTGGCGAATTCTTCGGATTCCGTGCCAACCGCGTAGAAGGTAACCGGATTTACCTCTCTCCGGAACTCAAATCAATCCCTTTTGCAAAAGGAGCAAAGCTTTACCGCAACCTGGATCATGAGTTTGAAAAGATTCTTTCGAAGAAATCCTCAGAACGCCGGATACCTGTATCCATCGAACTGAACGAGGTGCCTTTCGGCTTTTCACTGGATATTGAGGACAAAGACGGGGTACGTGCCACGCTTGTCATTGAAGAAGAGAAACAGCTGGCTCAGAAACCTCAGACCAAAAACATCATCGATCAGATGAGTAAACTTGGAAATACCATTTTCACTGCCGAAACGGTAAAGGTAAACTTTGAAAATGATTATTTCATTCCTGCATCAAAACTCGGTGAGTGGCGCCGCCTGCTTATTGAAAAGCTGCTTGAAGTACGCCGGATGTCTCATCCGCTCAGACTTCGCAATCTGAGAGAGGTACAACTTCCGCAGGAAAAATCAGCCAACACACTCGGAGAGCTTTCCTATCTGGGAAATGTAGCAAATACAGCTGCAAAAAAATTCTATACCGATCGTGGATTTACGAATGTACAACCCGCATTCGAACTTCAGGCACAGGAAGATGTATCACTGATGTTTATGAAACATTGCATCAAGTATGCATTAGGATACTGCGCCAAAGTAAGTGGCAATAAAGGAAAACTCAAAGAGCCACTTTATTTAGTTAGTAAAAACAGCCGCTTACGTCTTGAGTTTGACTGTAAGCAATGCGAAATGAGAATATACAAGGATAATGAAAAATAATAGAAAGAAAAAAACAGTCAAAGAGCTTTGTTTCGAAGTAAGAGAAGAGATGGAACTATTGCCTTTCCTGATGAAAATGCTTCACGGGAAAAGCCGTAACTCGGTAAAATCATTGCTTTCACACAAACAGATTCGTGTGAACAAAGCAGTTGTTACTCAGTTTAATCTTCCATTGAAACTGAAAGACTGGGTTTTTATCGGAGAACCAACTCATCAGAGACCAGTCGTTGCCGGATTGAAAATTGTTTACGAGGACAAAGACATCATCGTAATTGATAAAGAAGAGGGAGTTTTGTCGATCTCTACCGATAAGGAAAAAGTAAAAACAGCATACCACTCCCTTTCAGCATACGTAAAAGCAGAAGATCCGCGTAACCGCATCTTCGTTCTTCACCGTCTGGACCGCGAAACTTCAGGACTTATGATGTTTGCCAGATCTCAGGCTGTACAGGAGAAAATGCAGAAAAACTGGGATAAGATGGTGACTGAGCGCACTTACCTTGCTGTTGTGGAAGGAAAAGTGGAACGCGAAGAAGATACAATCATTTCTTACCTTTGGGAAAACAAGAAGAGCATGAAGATGCACTCTTCTCAGGATCCGAACGAAGGCGAAAAAGCTATCACTCACTACCGCCGTATGAAGTGGAACGAAAGCTTCACGCTTCTTCACGTAAAACTGGATACAGGTAAGAAAAACCAAATCCGTGTACACCTTGCTGATATCGGTCACCCGATTGTTGGCGATTCGAAATACGGATCAAAAATCAAACCGATCGGTCGTATGGGTCTTCACGCTTGTGAATTGGCATTTATTCACCCAATCACAGGTAAAGACATGTACTTCTCTACTCCGGTTCCGAAGAAATTCTCACGTTTGTTCTAAGAACAGACTTTCAATAAAAAGCAACGGGCTGCAAATTCGATTTGCAGCCCGTTGCTTTTTTTTTGTTTTAAGGGGTTATCTGTTATGATTTCGATTTATCATTTAAGATATGACTCACAAGCGCCTTCAGGGTTGTGAGTTAAGTTGATCATCACTCCCTACGGGTCAACATCTGCTGCTATAGATAAATTCGAAGATCAGTGTAAAACATTATCATTTATGAGATTTATCAACTCCATTCTTTTATAATTTATTCTGGCTTTTACTTCATTATGTATCATTATATCACATTTAATCTACAATCATTTAGATAGAGTTATTATAATTCACTAACACTTACTGAAATTCAATTCGTCTCTGATTGTTTAGTATATCAGGCGTTATGAACTTAGTTCACTTCTCATGTCTAACAATTGCCATGATAAGTAAAAAACATCTCACACACACAAACTAACTGAGTAAGATACATAACCTTCATCCTACGTAACCATAACATTTACACTCCGATTTTCTTCAGATTTACTTCGCAGTTGAGAACCTTGTCTTGAGCAAATAGTTGGTAACTATTGGAACAATCCCCAATAATATACTAACAAGTAAAATCAATAATAATAAGTATAATATGAAAGAAATAACACATTATTTACATAAGTTTGCATCATAAATAGAATAACTATATACAAGAATTATTAGAAAAGTACGAAATATTGTGTTTTTCATGCTATCAATAGTAAACTTATATACCATATTAAATGAATGATTGCAATAATAAAAGTTTTTTATATATAGACATATTAGGTTTTAGTGATATGGTTAAAAAAAAACCTAGTAAAATCAACACTATATTTCAAATAATAGATAAACTTAGTGCTCATAAACATTATGCATTTAAAACTATTGTTTTCTCAGATACTATATTGGTTTTTAATAATGAAAATAATGCACCTACCCACTATTATGTTACATATTTAATTGAATTTGCCCAACAATTATTTTATGTAAGCCATCGGTAAACCCCGTATAGGTTGGCTTTATATTCTCATTTAATTTTACCAAAATTTTAAACCGAAGAATATGAAATACCTATCAATCCCTGAATTCAAAATCATTTTTGAGGAATGGAAATCCTCTGGAC
>JBOFDD010000209.1:0-4966 GCA_051646645.1 Bacteroidales bacterium
TTTCCCGAATATTACATATAAGTTGTGCATACGCTGATTGAGTATTAAAAGATTAGATGCCTTTAAGATGCTATATTTCAGTAATATGCGCAACTTTTTAAGAGCCATTTTATTATCTTTTTAATTCCGCCAACGGGTAATGTTACTAATACGCTTTACAATCTGAATCTGAATGATGTTGAGAGTATTGATATTTTAAAAGACGCTTCAGCAACAGCTATTTATGGTTCACGTGCTGCAAACGGTGTTGTAATTGTTACCACCAAAAGAGGACAGGAGGGGATTAAGCCTACTATTGAGGTTCAGGCAAGAATGGGGATTCAAACCATGAATGCTAACGATTTTAATGTATTAAATAAGCAGCAATATATTGACTTCTCTAAAGCAGCTGTAAAGGGACAGGTGATGAAGTATGGAGGTCTTGATTATTTTACGAAAAAGTATATTGATGAAAAGCAATTTAATACGATAAATACAAGTCAGTGGGATCAGCAGACCTTTCAGGATATGTTTAAGGATGGAATCTATTATGACGGTGATACCGACTGGTGGAAGCTGATGACTCAGGATGCGATTACTCAGGAGTATAATTTGTCGCTTCAGGGAGGTACGAAACAAAACTCTTATTATGCCTCATTTTTCTTCAAGGATCAGCAAGGGGTCGTAAAGGGTAGTTTTAGTGAGAGTTTTGGTGGACGATTTAATTTTGAGAGTAAGATCCGCGAGTCGCTAAAGCTTGGATTAAATGTTGATGCGTCTGCCCGTAATACGCAGAATAAGGATGGGATGATATCTACTATTGTTAAAATGCGTCCGGATTATCCTGCTTATAATGCTGACGGATCAATAAATACCATTGATTTTTATATTAAGAATCCGTTAGTTGAACTGAATGATGAAAATAAAAACTTCGGACGGAGCTTCTCGGGAACATTATTTCTGGAATATGATATTCTTAAGTATTTAAAATTCAGAACTACAGGAACAATTAATTATGTGGTTTCAAAGACGAATACCTTCAAGAAAGTTGCATACGATGGAGATGTGAACTCCGGTTCAAGAAAAACCAATGAAGACTATATTTACGTTTGGGAAAACCTTCTTACCTTCTATAAAACTTTCGGAAAGCATGACGTGCAGGCTTTGCTTGGCCAATCTATTGAAATGACTCAGGCGGAAGGTTTGTACGCAGCAGGATCTAATTACCCGGATGATGAGGTTCTTACTGATTTAGGTAGTGCAGCATACAAGAGTGCTATGAGCAGTCCTTATTCATCGGCTTCACTGGCTTCTTTCTTTGCCCGTTTGCAATACAAATTTAATGAGCGGTATCTGTTGACAGGTACATTCCGGGCGGATGGTTCATCGCGTTTTGGTCCGGATTCCCGATGGGGTTACTTCCCTTCTGGTGCAATCGCATGGATTCTGACCGAAGAAGATTTTATGAAAGAATTAAAACCAGCAGTTTCTTACCTCAAAATCAGAGCTTCCATGGGATTATCAGGTTCTCAGAATCTGGGATATTATAACTGGCGTACATTGATGGGTTCCGGTGATTATAATAATGCTCCGGGTATGATTCCTTCCACATTGGGTAATACAAACTTACAATGGGAATCTCAGACACAGATTGATGCCGGTCTTGATTATGGATTCTGGGATGATCGTGTTCGCGGTTCATTAGGGTATTATATGAAGGATGTTGATAATTTGATCTATAATAAACCCGTGCCTATTTCTTCCTCATTTTCATCCGTATCTCAGAATATCGGAGCAATACGAAATGCCGGAGTTGAGTTTGATGTGAAGGTGGATGTGTTGAAGAGTAAAAACCTGAATTGGGAAGTGAATTTTAATATTGCTCATAACAAAGGAACACTCCGTAAGCTAAACGGAACAGATAAATTCTTTGGCGGAGCAGCGAGAGATCTTTTTAAGATTAATGAAGGCGATCGCTTAGGTCAGTTTTTTGGTTATGTAGATGCCGGGCGCTTGTTTCAGAATCAGGAAGAGATTATTGCTCTTCGTCCGATCAATCCGGAAACAGGTAAATTCGATTACTATCGCGATAGTTTTGAGAATGCAGGAGACTGCTATATATTAGATCTTGATGGAGATGGGAAGATTACGGATAAAGACAGAAAAGTTATAGGTAATGCTACACCGGATTTCTTTGGAGGTTTTGGATCATCTTTATACTGGAAAGGCTTTATGCTTAACCTTACTTTTACCTATTCATATGGTGGTGTTCGTTACTGGCAGCAGGAATCAAATACAGCAGGAGGAATAAACGTGTATAATACACACAATATGGTTATGGGATCATGGACTATGGCTCCGGGTACCGGTAAATTCCCGCATGTAGACTATTATGGGAGAGGTGCTAATGGATTGTTTTCAAATCGTTTCCTGCACGATGCATCCTATTTAAGATTAAGTTCGCTTAATTTATCGTATCGCTTGCCTAAACGAATATTCAAAAAAGCACTGATACAGGGGGTGGATTTGAACTTCCAGGCAACAAATCTATTTACAATAACAAAATATCCGGGAATGGATCCTCAGGGTAATTTCAGTACATCAAATGCTGCATTTTATGGAAATGGTGTTGATTACAGTACTTATCCGGCTGCGAGAACTTTCAATTTTAGTGTAAAAATGACATTGCAATAATATGAAAAATACATATCTCTCAATGCTTCTTGCCGGAGCATTATCATTGGTAAGTTGTGATAATTTTCTTGATCAGGCCCCTCGTCATCAGCATACACTTGAGAGTGCTGTTATTGATTACGAATCGGCTAAAAATATCGTAAACGGTATTTATTCGACTTTTGTTAATAAGAATTTAGGTGGTGACTTCTATCTAAGGCTTGCCAGCCAGTCGGGTGTTCATAAATATAACTCGAATGAAGTGTTTTATTTCGAGGATGTTAAATCTGATAATACGAATCTTTCATCTTCTTGGCAAGCATTTTATATAACTGTCAATGCAGCTAATGCCGCAATAATTGGCTTGGAAGCTTTAGATGTATCTTTACTTCCTTCAGCAAAAGAAAAAAATCGATTAATTGCAGAATCTAAATGCTTGAGAGGTTTTGTGAATCTTCAATTGTTCTGGGCATGGGGGCATTTTTGGGCAGAAGGAAGCGATCCTTATGGTCTTCTCTATAGAGATAAGTTATCCGATTTGTCCAATTTGCAGGTCAAGCGCTTAAATGTTGAGGAATCTTATGCTAAAATTCTAGAGGATTTGGACTTTGCGATAATGTATTTGGATGATTTTCGTTCTTCTCGTTATGTGTCAAAGCAGTTTGCACAGGCAATGAAAGTAAAGTTGCTTTTAAACAGAGGTTGGGATGGAGATTATGCAATAGCGCTTGATTTGGTTCAACAAATAAAAACAGGAGCACCGTCAAAATTTCATCTAGAAGGGGATTTAGAGAAACTTTATAATGAAGCCTGGGATTCTCCGGAAGTTTTATTTACTCGTTTCTTGCCTGATAAGGGGGGATATTCAGCTCGAACTAATAGTGAGTTTGGCTATTCTTATGCTTGTGTTTATAATGGCGAAATGCGCGATATTCCACAGGATTGGTTTGAGAATGATCCACGATATATGGTGCTGATGGACTCGGTTCGCGCTCCCGAAACCTGGGATACATCAAAAAAGTGGGCAATTGAGAAGCTTTGTCACCGAGGTCGTGTTGATGGGCCAAATGATCCTTATGCAACTTACTATTTCAAATACAATGAGTTGTATTTATTGGAAGCTGAGTTGAAATATCATTTGAATCCGTCCGATATTACAGGGGCATTAGCTCCATTGAATGAGCTAAGATCACAAATAACAAATCCTGTATTAGCTCCTTTAAGTGCAGCTTCAGCTGATGAATTTGAAGAAGTGTTATTCAAAGAAATTCTGATGTTTAGTTTTTTTGAAAATGGGAATGAATGGTTCGCATCGTTACGTTTGAAAAAAGATGGTAAATCATGGCTCGAAGTTCTTAAGTCTGACGTGAATGTTGTTACAAATCGCAGATCATGGCCTATTCCTGATGCAGAAATGAAAACAAACAAGCTGATGGAGCAAAATCCATATTAATTAAAACAGATTCGGAATTATGAAAATAGTAAAACCAATATTAGCCACATTCTTTTTTCTTGGCTTATTGTCATCATGTAATAGTGATAATCTTGATCTTTTAGTGCCGGTTCCTGATGATATAAACTTTACGGAGTTGCAATTAGACCGCTTTTCGCATGTAGTGCCTGATGGTGGATTTGTATCAGGGGGAATTCGTTTTAATACTACGAAAAATGCAGATGGAACATTGAAGGGTGGATTTGCTTATTCAAACCGTTCGAACCGTTCTTTTACATGGACTGGTACTGAAGCCGCGCTTGATAGCAATCGCTATAGCGTTTATACGCTAAAACCAAATTATACTGGAGTGTATGGCGTTTGTAAGGTTAATACTGAAGATGCTTTCTTTACTCTTGAAAAGCCAAAAGTTATTGAGCATATTCTGGTGGGTAATACTACATATAACTTTTTTGCGATGAAAGAGGGTGATCAGTTCGGAACGGCAGAAAAGCCTGAGATTAATCCAGGTATTCCATCTAAGCCCAAGGGTGTCTGGTATACCTATGTACCGGGAGGAGTTAAGAAGTTTACTAATGCAGAAAAAGATTTCTTTAAACTTATTGTTACGGGTTATATAATGGTCCCCTAAATTTGGACAGTCGCTTAAGGTGGATATAAAAGTATTATATTTACCAAAAACGAAAATCAAATGAGAAGAAAAATCTCTCCATCACTAAAAGTAAAAGTAGCCTTAGAGGCAATGAAAGGAATCCGTTCAATCAATGAAATAGCGAGTGAATATGAAGTTCACCCCAACCAGGTGTCTCAATGGAAGAAGCAATTCCAGGAAAATGCTGAAACTCTATTTTCCAAAACAGA
>JBOFDD010000210.1:0-2198 GCA_051646645.1 Bacteroidales bacterium
TCCATTCATTAAATACAAAAATACGATTTGTACAAAATTAAGTGTAATCAGTCTTGATAAAGTTATTAGATACATTTCAACAGATAGGAGCATTTTTTTCCTTTTTAGGTTTCAAGGAGAATATACCTGAGTAGTTACACTTATTATTAGGTATAGACGGAAGCAAAATACCCATTTTCAGGTATTTATCACATATCATTTCACCCATACTTTTGCAGTGTTAAGTCATAATTCTCAAAGCTACTGATATGTTACGGGTATGTGTTGGATGAGTTTCATGCAGCACATATCCTTTTTTTATGACAAAGCAATCCGTTTTCTACTTATATTTGTTTCATTAGAAGCTAATATTCAGAATTTATGAACAGACAAAGACAATTTAGAAGAAATGATCGCATGGGCGACTTAATCTGCAGACATTCCGAACTGATCTCTGTATTAAGCCGCTTCAACATACCATTGGGTTTTGGAGACAAAAGTGTAAACGAAGTCTGTGAGATGAATCACATTGATTGCGATACATTTCTGTCTGTTGCAAACTTTCTGGTAGATGAAAATATAGACAGCGCAGATAGTGTAATGCAGATTTCACTATCCAATCTGACATTATTTCTTACAAATGCACACAGCTATTTTCAGGAATATAAATTCCCCAAAATACGCAGTAAACTAAATGAGATCATATCTACGGACGAACCTGCAATTCTTCAGCTCGTACTTAATTTCTTCGACAAATACGTCCTCGAAGTCATGAAACACATGAGTTATGAAGAAAAGGTTGTTTTTGGTTATGTGGATGAACTGTTGGCAGGAGTTATTACCAATAACTACACTATTGGAACATTCAGAGATAAACACAATGAAATTGATTCCAAACTGGCAGATCTGAAAAATATGCTCATCAAGTATATACCCGTAGCCAAAGATCAGAACAATAGTTTGAACGATGTACTTATAGATATCTTCAACTGCGAAAAAGAACTCGAAATGCATACCCGGATAGAAGACTTCCTTTTTATTCCGGCTATTGCCAAATTAGAAAAAGAGCTATTAAGTTATGGAAACGAATAAACATCCCAAAATCGCGATTGCCGAACATTCATTAATCATTCGCCTGGGTGTCATTCAGTCAATACGAAGATATATTTCCGCAAAGGCCCAGCTTATCGAGATATCCAATCTGGATACTCTCTACGACTCTTTGCGCATTTATACGCCGGATATTCTCATCGTCAGTCCTACTCATATCGGCGAGTTTGAGATCAACAAACTAAAAGAACATTCCGGAAATAAAACCCGGCTCGTAGCTCTTTTATATAATGTAATATCTCCCGAAACGCTGAAGAATTACGACGAGACCATAACCATATACGATGAGGGCGATACAATTAAAGAAAAAATAGAAAAGCTTCTGCGTATTTCTGTAGCTGTAGCCGAACCTGAAGAGGCTCTGCAACTGAGCGGAAGAGAAAAAGAGATCGTCGTTTGTATTGTCAAGGGGCTATCCAACAAAGAGATCGCCGAAGAGCTTTCCATCTCAACGCACACGGTTATTACTCACCGCAAAAACATTACACGCAAACTTCAGATTCATAGCCCGGCAGCATTAACGATCTACGCCATCGTTAACAAACTGGTATCGCTGGACGAAGTTAAAATCAGCTGATCCTGTTCTCATTATTAAGACACAGGATAGAATAATATATTCAGACAAGGAGGGTTCCGGTGTAAGATTGGAACCTTCCGTACTGATTTTTCATCTTTTCCTCAAACGATTCGATTAATTATTCACTCTTCGGCTTCCGTCATAATTATAATATTCCAATGTCCAACTAATAATACACTCGGCAATAAAGTCAGACAAATTATCATGAGTAATTTCAGGCTCATCTGTTTCTGAATATTCATAATTCGAATACCAAAAAACAATCTTACATGAGTTCCATTATTTGTTCTTATTCTTGTATCAAAGCAATAGAAATTACCTCCTCCATCAGGCGAAAAAGGAATTAAATAATCAATAACGCCCTCTATTTCGAACTTATAATCATCTGTTTTTATATTGATCTCTTATTTAACCCAACTTTGCCCCTATAATTTTGTAACTCTCCGTAAATGAGACTTTTCTTTTTTTTGATTTTCTTGCTGTGTACTACAAATTTTGATTTTCCTAAATGGTCTGTCTTTATATTTGAGTG
>JBOFDD010000211.1:0-2432 GCA_051646645.1 Bacteroidales bacterium
GGCACTAATTTTTTTCACTGTAAACCGAAATAGTAATAAGTTTCTTCTCTTGTAAACCCAAAACGGATTAAGAAAACGACACTGTAAACTCAATCCGTAATTAGTTTCTAAACCTGTCAACCTTTTTCAGTAAAAGTCAAGCTAATCCTTTTTTGGGAAAGGTATAATAAAACAATTACTACGTTGATAATATTAAATAGAACAATTGCATCCTTTGTAAAACAGAATTGTTAAAACAAATGAGACTAAAGGAGTAAATAAAAAAATCCCGCTATAGCTCCTATTCTGAAACTATAGCGGGATGTATTATAGAGAATTATTCAAAAAATCATCTTTTCTTTTTCTTGCCGCCCCCACCGGTTAACAAGCGTTCAATATAATTCGGAGGAAGCATCGTGCGGGGTACTTTGGCTTCGAACCATTTGTTTAACGGAAGATCAAAGCCCGTTCCGTTCATATAATTATAAAGCGAGATGCGGAGCCCTTCACCAAATTTATCGTGATTACCTCCGGTAGGATCCTCAAACTGAAGATCGTTACGGGCAAAACCTTTGAATTCAGGCTCCGTGATGCGGATATTGAATTTATCGGGATTCAATCCCACAGGGCTGTGTGCCGTAAGGGCAAAGCGATGCCAGAATCCGGACTGGATCAGGCCCAGTTCAAACAACTGTCGCACCACTTCCAGCGAATCTATTGTCTCCTGCTCGGTCTGCGTAGGGAAACCATACATCAGATAAGCATGAACGAGAATGCCTGATTCAGTGAAGTTACGTGTTACAAGTGCGACCTGCTCGAGCGTAACTCCTTTATTAATCATCTTCAGAATTCGCTCCGATGCCACTTCCAGTCCACCCGAAACAGCGATACATCCGGCTTGTTTCATCAGGTCGCACAACTCCGCCGTAAAGCTTTTTTCGAAACGGACGTTACCCCACCAGACTACTTTCAGGCGACGATGCAGAATCTCTTCACTGATTAGCTTCAACAAAGAAGGAGGTGCTGCTTCATCCACAAAATGAAAACCTATCTCGCCTGTCTGATCTATGATTTGTTCCATTCGGTCTACAATCAACTTTGCATCCGATGGCGAATAACGACCAATGTAATCCAGCGAGCCATCACAGAAACTACATTTCCCCCAGTAACAACCGTGAGCCAGTGTCAGTTTATTCCACCTGCCATCGCTCCACAGCTTGTGCATGGGATTAAGACGTTCAATAACCGATATATATTTATCCAGCAACAAATCAGCATAATCAGGAGTACCCACTTCCGACTGCGGGCATGGTCTATGTTCGTTTTGTGTACAAAAGATCACCTCATCTCCCTCTAAAAGGAAAGTGCGCACCAGTTCTTCCTTCGAAGCTATACGATTGATATAATTCAATAATGGAAGCAATGAATCTTCCGCATCATCCAACACCACATAATCCACAAATTCAAACAAACGGGGTTCATTCAGCAAACGAAGCTCTGTATTCGCAAAGCCACCACCCATAATTATCTGAAGCTCCGGCTTGTGTTGCTTCAGCCATTGTGCTATACGCAGGCCACTGTATAAGTCACCGGGGAAAGGAATCGTAAGCAATACAATATCCGGATTCACCTCAGCAAAACGTTCAGACAAAACCTCCAATAAGAACTCATCCGTAAAGCGCAACGGTGCGTGCAATTCTGCATATAATTCATCAAAAGATGAAGCACAGCGCCCCAGCCTTTCCGCATAATGGCTAAAACCAAATTCAGGATCGACCGTCTCACCGATAAAGTTAGTCAGATCTTCCAGATAACACGTAGCTATAAAGCGTGCCTTATCCTCCATCCCGATCAAACCAAACGCCCACTCCATCTCCTCTTCGTCCGTCTCGCGTCCGAATACAGGCAAATACTCATTCTCGCAAATTGCATAAGCCAGCGTACGATTTCGCCCCTGCATAAAAGCAATCACACGATCAATGGTTTGCTCATATTCTTCCCGGTTTTCAAGTACCGTTTCCGCAAAATCAGACAGTTCTTTGTCCGACTCTGAAACCTCATCAAACAAACGGATCAATCCCTTTCTAGAAAAAACACGAAGCATCGTTTCCAGACTAAGATCAGACTGAAAAGAAGCAATCCCGTTCTCTTTCAAGAAACCTTTGATATAAGCCGTAGCCGGATAGGGCGTATTTAATTGAGTGAATGGCGGAGTGATCAGCCACATCATTTTATCGTTATGCATGAATTTGATTTCGTTTTGCTGTTAGAACGGTAAAGGTACACACTAGGTTTAGAACAGACAAAAGGATAATAAATATAATTAAATAATCGCTGATATACTTTTATCGATAAGCATACGATCTTTAGTAACTACTCAGGTATAAAAGAAGGGCATAAAGAAGTGCTTACTATTGAAGAATAGCAAGTATGGCATTGTATTTAGAATTTCC
>JBOFDD010000212.1:0-2237 GCA_051646645.1 Bacteroidales bacterium
AACCAGCAGGATATATTCACCATAGTTATTTTTAATCGCTTCTTCGCGAAGAGCTTCAGCCTGCATGCCGGCTGCTGCCATGAGCGTATCATCGTATTCGAGAGCAATCAGATCAAACAGGATCTCTTCAATCACAGGGTGAGAAGCACGGATAAAAGATTCGCTGCAACAGGTACATTCCTGAAAGTGGTACCATAAAACAGGTACCCGGGGCTTCGTTTCGAAAGCCTCGACAATCTGAGCAACGCCTGAGCTTGATAAGCCGAGCATCCCTCCCATCAAACCACAGAATTTTAAGAACTGACGACGGGAATACCCCTTGTCCATAAGTTCTTCATAAACGGTTTTTTTCTCTTTTTTCATATCCTTGATTTATTTACGATACGATTAACAAATCCGGGGCAGTTGTTCGCCAGAAATCATTTCAATAATCCGGCGACCTCCGAATGAATTTTTAAGATATACACGCGATGAAGCCGATTGCGTTACTTGTCCGATAATGGCTGCATCCGCTCCGTGAGCAGAGCTGCGAATCAGCTTTAATGCTTTATCCGCATTTTCCTGCGGCACAAAGACAAGTAATATTCCTTCATTAGCGATATAGAGCGGATCCATACCTAAAAGTTCACAAGCTGCATTCACGCCCGGACTAACAGGCAAAGCATTTTCTTCAATTTCAATTTCCACACCTGCCGAGTGAGCTATCTCATTGAGTGTGCTTGATAATCCTCCGCGTGTAGGATCTCTCAATACATGTACATCAGGAATCGACTCAAGCAGATTAGTAACGATGCCGTTCAATGAGGCAGTGTCACTTTTCACCTCTGATTCGAAACCAAGATTGTTACGCACAGACATAATACAGGTGCCATGTTCACCTATCTTCCCCGTAACAATTACTGCATCACCGGGTTTCACATTTTTAGGTGAGAGAAACACCTTATCCGGAATAACTCCTATTCCTGAAGTATTAATATAGATCTGGCCACCTTTCTGACGTTCAATCACTTTCGTATCACCGGTAACGATACGTACACCCGCCTTACGGGCTGCATCCGCCATGGATAAAACGATTGTTTTGAGATCGTCAAGCAAGAATCCTTCTTCAATCACAAAAGCAGCAGACAAATACTGAGGAACAGCTCCACTGCATAAAAGGTCATTGACAGTGCCATTTACTGCAAGTTCACCGATATTTCCACCCGGGAAGAAGACAGGATCTACGACAAAGGAATCTGTAGTAAAAGCGATTCTACCCTCAGGTATTTCAATTTGAGCACTATCATGCTCCTGTGCTAATATTTCATTTCCGAAAGCCGGATAGAAAACCGACTCTATCAATTGCTGAGTCAGCCTTCCTCCTCCTCCGTGAGCTAATTGAATATATTCATGCTCCTGTTTCGGAAGAGGACAAACTATTGTGTTCATTCGTATATCTTATATTTGAAGTAAGCTGCACAAACCCCTTCTGACGATACCATCGGTGCTCCGAGGGGAACCGACGGCTGACATCGTTTTCCGAAGTTGGGGCAGTCTTTCGGTTTGGCATTTCCTTTCATTATTTCTCCGGAGATACAACTCTCCGTATGCTCTTCTTTAAGTTGTGTTTTTCCGAATCGGACAAATGCATCAAAGTCTGAATAACTCTTTTTGAACCGGAAACCGCTGCTTTCGAGGTTACCCAGTCCACGCCAGTGCTGACCGGATATTTCAAACACTTTGTAAAGTGCTTCGAGGGCTTTCCTGTTACCCTTCTCTGATACCATACGGCTATACGCATTAGCTACCTCGTAGTCTCCGTTTTCAAGCTGTTTAACCGTATTATATATTCCCCATAAAATATCTACGGGTTCAAATCCGGTGACAGCTATCGGTATTTTATATTGTGATGCCAGTCTTACGTAATCATTCAGTCCCGTAATTGTACACACATGTCCGGCTGCCAGAATACCATCTACCGAAAAATCAGGCATGGCAAAAAGTGCTTCCAGAACAGGCGGTACGGCAAACAAAGCAGTAAGCAGTGAGAGATGAGGGCACTGAAAAACCCTCTATCTTGAATAAGCAAATAAAAAGGTGTAAAAAAGGAATGTATTATCCCAACTTTGCCCCTAAAAATTATTTTCAATTATTTTCAGGGGCTTTTTTACGATTATTCGTGAGTGTAATTTGCTTAATGTGTTGATAATAAGCGCTGCTTTTCTGATCAACTTCTTGAAACCCGAATTGTAGTACAC
>JBOFDD010000213.1:0-8831 GCA_051646645.1 Bacteroidales bacterium
ATCATCTCAATAAATGGGATATGAGCATTTATAGGAAATCCGAAGAAAATAATTTAGGCGAAGAAGCTGATAAGCCTAAAAAAGACAACTTTTTCCTCACATTAGCTAAGCACCTCGTTTTTGGTATTGACTTTACCCCAACCGAAAACTTCTATTTGAGTGTGGGATTCAATCCACAAGCACAGTCAGAATTTTCAATAACCGGTAAAAAAGGAATCTACGGTTTTTCGTTTGGAACAGGTCTTCAAGTTAAAAGATTTCAAATTGACGCGTCGTACTTTCAACGTAACCCAAAAGGTGGTACCTTTATGTTAGGAGTTACTACTTCATTTGACTCTCAAAATTTTTAGAATTATAAATTACTGAAGCGTTCTGGGTGACAAGGCGCTCATTTTTAAGATATGGAAAAGAAAATAACAATAGCAATTGATGGTTTTTCTTCATGCGGAAAAAGCACAATGGCAAAAGATCTTGCTAAGGAACTTGGCTATGTATATGTTGACAGTGGTGCTATGTACCGTGCCGTAACATTATACGCAATGCAAAACAACCTGATTAGAGATGGTATCATCAATACGGATGAGCTGGAAAAGGAAATGAAAAATATTCACATTACGTTCCGGTTTAATCAGGAAACAAAAAAACCAGATACGTATCTGAATGGCTCATTGGTTGAAGATGAAATCCGCCGCCTTGAAGTTTCAAATAATGTTAGTCTGATAGCAACAATTCCATTTGTAAGAAAAGCTATGGTTAAGATGCAACAGGAGCTTGGAAAAGAAAAGGGCATTGTTATGGATGGTCGTGATATCGGCACAGTTGTTTTTCCTGATGCTGACCTTAAAGTATTTGTAACTGCTTCACCTGAAGTAAGAGCTCAACGTCGTTTTGACGAACTTACAGCAAAAGGCGACACTGTAGATTTCAATGCAATCCTTGAAAATGTAAAGCTCAGAGATCATATTGATCAGACTCGTGAAGAAAGTCCGCTGAGACAAGCTGACGATGCTCTTGTTCTGGATAATTCAAACATTTCAATTGAAGAGCAGAAAAAATGGCTTTTTGATCGTGTTAACGATATTCTTAATAAGTAACAAAACAAATTTACCCGTTATTTTTGAGTATGAGATACGTTGAAATAGATAAAGGATCGGGATTTTGTTTTGGTGTGGTAAACGCTATAAAAAAAGTAGAAGAAACTTTAGAAAGAGGTGATGAGCTATACTGTCTTGGCGATATTGTACATAACGGACAGGAGGTAAACCGGCTTGAATCTAAAGGCTTAAAAACGATTAACCGCGAACAGTACTTTACAATAAGCAAAAGCCGGGTATTGCTTCGTGCACATGGCGAGCCTCCCCAGACTTATAACTACGCAAAAGAGTCAGGTATAGAAATAATCGATGCTACCTGTCCGGTAGTTCTACAATTACAAAGAAAAATCAGGCTTAAATACGAATCAATCAGGGATAAAGACATTCAGATTGTATTATATGGCAAACCGGGACATGCCGAAGTTGTCGGTTTGTTAGGACAGACTGAAGACACTGCCATTGTTATAGAGTCTATTCTTGATATTGACAAAATAGATTTCACAAAAGGTGTGTGTCTGTTTTCCCAGACCACCAAATCAATTGATGGCTTCAATCAGCTCGTAGAGCTGATCAGAGATAGACTTCCCGGAAATCTTCTTTTTGAACACCATGATACGATTTGCCGTCAGGTTTCAAACCGGATACCCAATATTAAAGAGTTTGCCGGACGATTTGATTTAGTGCTATTCGTTAGCGGAAAGAAAAGCTCTAACGGTAAGATTCTGTATGAAGAATGCAAGAAGGTTAATCCTAATAGCTATATGATCAGTGATCAGACTGAAATTAATTATGAAATGATCAAAAATGCAAAGCGGATAGGTATATGTGGTGCAACATCTACTCCCCGCTGGCTAATGGAAAAAGTAGAAGATAAAATTCGTAAAGAAGAAGATCTGAACGAAAAACAAGCTTAATAAATACAAACGATGAACAATGACTATTTGTCAATTGTTCATCGTTTGTATTTTATATCCATTAGTAATTATAATGTATGAAAATTAAATTTCTAAGCCTTCTGTTAATAGTAAACATATACGCTAACTCAGTATATGGGCAGATGATAAATGTAGCGGATCAGATTAAGCAGGGGACAAGCGAAACACCCGCTCAAACGAATACAACTCAAAATGATAGTCTGTATCAAATTGTTCGTCAAATGCAATCGCAGCTGGATTCATTCAAGCGTGAAGCCAATACAAAAGCTATTCAGGAAGTTCAGGCAAAGCTGCTTTCTTCAAATGATTCAGCAAGGGCTATTGCTCAAATCGACTCTCTAAAAAAAACGATAACCCCTGCCACTATTGTCCTGAATAATGACACTATACTATTGCTTTATGCGAGTATGGGTGGTAAAAAACCTGAAACAAGAGCTATTGATGCGGAGCAATCAATTGAAAGTGTAACTAAAGAATACAATTTCAGTCCTGATTCATTACATCTGGCTACCGGAAGATACGTTACTGATATAATGTACAAGAATAAGTCAATTTTCAGCTTTACGGAAACAGATGCTTTATTTGCTGGAATGACTAAGCAAGAATTAGGTGGTATCCTTCTTAATAAAATAAAAAATCAATCTATTGAGCTCAGCAAGACACACGGATTCTTTGCAAATGTCAAACGCATAGCTCTTTTTATATTAATAATTATTGCTCAGATATTCCTCTGTTACTTAGTTGTAAGAGTTTTCCGCATATTTCGGAATCGTGTAGATAAACTTCGCGAAAAGAAATTAAAGCCAATCAATATTAAAGATTACGAGCTTGTAAATGTAGATAATGAAGTTAAACTAATCAGATTATTACTTCATGGTGTTCAATATTTCGTAATCGCAATATTCTTAATATTGACAGTTCCGCTTTTATTCTGGTTATTCCCTCAAACAAAAGAAATAGCTACTAACTTACTTACCTATATATTATATCCGATAAGGCAATTATGGCATGGTATCGTAAATAACATCCCGAACTTCATTACAATCATAGTTATCATTGTAGTGATAAAATACCTCGTACGTGCTATTGAATATATCGGGAATGAAGTAGCAGCCGAAAGATTAAAAATATCAGGGTTTTACCCCGATTGGGCAATGCCAACTGCAAATATCATTAAGTGGTTATTATATGCATTTTCTATTGCTGTCATCTATCCATTAGTCCCCGGGGGACAATCTGATATATTCAAAGGAGTATCAGTTCTGCTTGGGGTAATTGTTTCACTCGGATCAAGCAGTGTGGTAGGTAACATTATGGCTGGGCTAGTAATTACTTATATGAGAGCTTTCAAGATAGGTGATCGTATTAAATTAAATGATACAGTCGGTAATGTCATTGAGAAAAGTGCATTTGTAACCCGGATTAAAACACCAAAAAATGAGATTATAACGATTCCGAATTCATTTATATTATCTTCTCAGACAACAAACTATAGCCATTCTGCAAGAAGATTTGGTCTGATTATACATACGAGTGTTACTATTGGTTATGATGCTCCATGGAGACAAGTTCATCAATTATTGATTGATGCAGCCAAAGCTACACCTGAAATTATTCCGGAGCCTGCACCTTTTGTATTAGAAACATCACTGGACGATTATTATGTAAGCTATCAGCTAAATGCATATATCCAGGATGCTGACAGGCAACCTCGCATTATGTCTCAACTCCATGCAAACATACAGGACATGTTTAATCATGCCGGAGTAGAGATTATGTCTCCTCACTACAGGGCAAACCGTAATGGCAATGCCGTAACTATTCCAGAAGATGATTTATCCGGATGGAAAGCACCGGAAAAGGAACAGGATGCAAGTAAAACGACTAAAGCTGAACCGGCTGCTGAAACAAAGACTGAAGAATGATAATTGCTGCCACAATGAAGAGCAAGCCAAGCATTCCGTAGAACAGGCGGGCACCTGAGCGACCAAAGGTATCAACAAAAAATGATGCTGAGCGGGTTGAGAAGAACCACGACCAGTCGAACAAAGCAGCAAGAATGGCTATAAGTCCGGGAAGTAAAAAAATAAAACTTGTAAAGTAACCTTTTAAGTCCATACATTAAGAATTAAAAAAGGGATCGTTTAATGCATTGCTAACGATCCCTTTTTATTATATATTCAAAAATTTATAGTACAACACGAGAAAATGGAGCAGCATCCATACCACAGAATTCTTTATCCAGGAATTTGTAGTAACCTGTTATTGCAACCATACCTGCATTATCGGTAGTAAACGCAAACTTCGGAATATGAATTTTCCACCCATAACGTTTTGCATGATCTTCGAATGCAGCTCTAAGTCCTGAATTTGCAGATACACCACCCGCTACAGCAACTTCTTTAACACCTAATTCTTTTGATGCTTTACGCAGTTTATCCATAAGGATTTCAATTACTGTTGTCTGCAATGAAGCACATAGATCTGCTTTATTTTCTTCAATAAAGTTAGGATTTTTCTTTAGCTCGTCTCTGACAAGATAAAGGAAAGATGTCTTTAATCCACTAAAGCTATAATTGAATCCGGGGATCTGAGGTTTGCTAAATTTGAAAGCTTTAGGGTTTCCTTCTTTCGCCAGACGATCAACAACAGGCCCTCCCGGATAACCAAGTCCCATTACTTTAGCACATTTATCAAATGCTTCACCTGCAGCGTCATCTATTGTTTGTCCGATAACTTCCATTTCATTGTATGAACGAACAAGGATAATCTGTGAATTACCACCCGAAACCAACAGACACAAGAATGGAAACTCCGGTTGATTATTATCATCCTCTGACTCTTTGATAAAATGAGCTAATACGTGAGCCTGCAAATGATTAATATCGACCATAGGGATACCTAATGCCAGCGAAAATCCTTTAGCAAAAGATGTTCCCACTAACAAAGAACCCATTAATCCAGGTCCTCTGGTAAAAGCAATCGCAGACAACTCCTCTTTTGTTATATTCGCACGTTTTAAAGCAGCCTCAACTACAGGAATGATGTTTTGCTGATGTGCACGTGATGCTAACTCAGGCACGACTCCTCCATATTGGAAATGCACATCCTGATTGGATATTACATTTGAAAGTATTACACCATTTCTGATTACTGATGCAGAAGTATCGTCACAAGACGATTCTATTCCTAATATTGTTACGTCCATATTTTGCATATTCTTATAGATACGCAAAAATAGAAATTTAAAACATATCCTCCTCTTTTCCTTGAAAGAAACTATTTAAATCAAATAAAAAAAGAGTTGTCTGATATATAAACAGACAACTCTTTTAAGTACCGACGAATCAGTTATTATTTATTTTCAAAGAAACGTTTGTAAAGCCCCTGGAATGCTTGTCCGTGACGAGCTTCATCTTTACACATTTCGTGAACTGTATCGTGAACAGCATCTAAGCCTAATTCTTTAGCACGAGATGCAATACGTTTTTTATCAGCACAAGCCCCTGCTTCTGCTTCCATACGAGCTTTCAGGTTAGTTTTAGTATCCCATACCACTTCACCCAAAAGTTCAGCAAACTTAGCCGCATGTTCTGCTTCTTCCCATGCAATACGCTTGTAAGCTTCAGCTACTTCAGGGTAACCTTCGCGATCAGCCTGACGAGACATTGCAAGGTACATACCTACTTCAGTACATTCACCCATAAAGTGAGCTTTCAATCCTTCAAGAACTTCAGCATCTACATCAGCTGCAACACCGATTCTGTGCTCATCTACCCATGAAAGTTCTCCTTCAGTTTCAACTTGCTCTTTAAATTTGCTAGCTGGAACTTTACATTGTGGACATTTTTCCGGAGCTGCATCACCAGTGTGCACATATCCGCAAACTGTACAAATAAATTTTTTAGTCATTTTCTTAAAGCTTTATATTGGTTCTGTGTTATAAAAAAGTCTGTTAATTCACTTGATTACCCTCTTTACATTTTGCGCAACGCCCCTTGTAATATACATGAATATCCTGTAGTTCAAAATTATCAGGAACAACATTCACTAAGCTTTCATCCGAGAACTCAAACACATCAAAAATCTGACCACAACCACTGCACAGGAAGTGAGCATGGCTTGATATATCTCCATCAAATCGTGCATTTTTAAGTTCGATACCCAGACAAAGCGCAGCACCTTGCTCTACAAATAAGCTCAAAGTATTATATACGGTTGTTTTTGATAATGTTGGTATGTAAGGATATAATGCTGAATAAATTTCATCTACAGTCGGATGAGTCTTATTAGCTAATAAATAGTCCATAATTGCAATTCTCTGAACAGATGGTTTTATTCCGTATTTAAGTAAGCGATCTTGAGCTTCGTTGCTGAGCGTAATCATTGATTAATAATTAAAATTGTAATTGTTTCATTTTTTACCCGGATGCAAATATATACGATTATTGTTTACCAGTGCAAGCAAACTTACTGAAACACATTACAACAAAACATTTATTAACATACAGGGATCGTAAAACAGGGATTTATGTTAAATACAAACACACCTAGAGACATATATTAACACCACTATTCCATAATCATTTCCTCTTAAGGTCCACCTTTTCAAGAAAAAACATCATAATCGGAAAGATATCAAATAGAATTCTTATTTTTGGGGAGAAAAAACATTCAAATATATTCATTATGTTTTCCGGAATCGTAGAAGAAGCAGCAACTATCGTTGCATTAGAACAAGATCAAAGCAATCTCCATATCACAATGGAATGCTCATTCACAAATGAATTAAAAATTGATCAGAGTGTTGCTCACAATGGGGTTTGCCTTACAGTAGTAAACATTGATGACAATAAATACACCGTAACAGCTATTAAAGAAACTCTTGAGCGCTCGAATTTAGGAAAGCTTGCTATCGGAAGCAAAGTAAATCTCGAAAGAAGCATGATTATGAATGGAAGACTTGACGGTCATATCGTTCAGGGGCATGTGGACCAAACAGCTGTATGTACTGAGATAAAAGAATCAGAAGGTAGCTGGTATTTTACATTTGAATATGAGTTCAACAAGGAGATGGCTCGCCAGGGGTACATGACAGTTGAAAAAGGATCGGTATGCGTTAACGGAGTAAGTCTTACTGTATGCAATTCGAAAGACAATAGTTTCCAGGTTGCAATTATCCCTTATACTTACGAACATACAAACTTCCATCAGCTTGAGGTTGGCTCAATTGTGAATCTTGAATTTGATATTGTTGGTAAGTATTTATCTAAAATGATGAGATACGCATGAGTTTCTTTGATTTGGTAATGAAGCGTCAGAGTGACAGAGCTTTTGATCCAAACAGATCTGTTGAGAAAGAAAAACTCCATCGTATTCTGGAAGATGCTCGCTTCGCGCCCTCAGCGTGTAATGCACAACCCTGGAAGTTTATTATTGTGGAAGATGAAGCAATCCGTCATCAAGTGGCAGACGCAACTTCGAACCGGCTATTGACTATTAACCATTTCACAAAACAAGCTCCGATACATTTAATAATTGTAGAAGAACCTGCAAACTTCAGCTCGTCAATTGGATCATTTTTCAAAAAGAAGCATTTCCCTCATATTGACATTGGCATCGTCGCAGAGCATATATGTCTGGCAGCAGCCGAAGAAGGTCTGGGGTCTTGCATGATTGGATGGTTTGATGAAAAGAAAATCAAAAAAATTCTTAACATTCCATCCTCACGTACTGTTGTCCTGGATATTGTGATCGGTTATTCGACGCAAAATACCCGTCTAAAAAAACGGAAAGAGATTAATACTCTTGTTTCGTTCAATAAATATTAAATAAATTGCGGCAAAGGATTTTTTCAATGAAATATTCTTTGCCGTTTTATACTATTAATAGCATATTAAATATTCCTTCCTTAAGAACTTTTCAAACTGATCATCCGTTTTAAACTTGATGTTATATTTAATATCCTTACTTAATCACCTTATTATGAAAACGTTTATACTCCGATTCAGATCATATTATTATATATTACTATTATCATTATTCTCTTTTATATCCTGTCATGATAAAACAGAGAATGATCCTGTAATAGAAAATAACAGAAGTGTTCTTGTCTATATGCTAGGAAATAATTCCTTAAGTGGAAACGCTAACACAGATCTGGCTGAAATGGAATATGCAGCCAGAAATAATACATTCAAAGGAACTCTTTTGTGCTTCTTTGATGATATTCAGCCCGGCGCTACTCTCTATAAATTTGACAAAACCGGTAAGTCTATAATTAAACAATACCCATCAGGATTTAAAACAGCCACACCTGAAGCCATAAGAGATGCAATTGACATCATGAAAAGTTCATATCCTGCACCAGGCTATGGTTTAGTATTATGGTCACATGGTTCCGGATGGCTCCCTTCATATCAGAATAACTATTTACGCACTATATATAATAAGCAAAATTCACCTTTAGTAAAGAATGACTATTCAAAAGCGTTCGGTCAGGATGGAAGTTCATGGCTAGAGTTATCACAAATTAAATCGGCTATAAAAGATAAAGAACTTGAGTTTCTTATATTCGATGCCTGCTATATGGGAGAAGTTGAAGTTTGTTATGAATTAAAAGATAAGACAAATTATTTTATTGCTTCGCCAACAGAAATTCTGGCCGACGGATTTCCATATGACAAAGTTGCACCATTATTCTTTGAACGAACTCCAGCAATAAAAGAGATTGCATCTACATATTTTGAACATTATAATGCTAAAAGTGGTGTTGAGAAATCAGCAACTATAGCAGCTATAG
>JBOFDD010000214.1:0-1708 GCA_051646645.1 Bacteroidales bacterium
TGCGCATCGGAATATATTCGCATGCGCATCGGAAATATAAACCGACCGTATCTCCTTACTAATTTGCGGTGTGATTTTATTAAACCAGACGTATCTTCGGGCTAATAAATACGGATGTTTATCTGAGAATATACGGATAAAAAATTCGGTTCAGGGTTGTCTGCGAAGCCATAATGCCATAAAACGGTCGTAAACCATGTATCCTTTTTCACTCTTATAAATAACTTCTTTCTGAAGGAGTTTCTTCAAAGAGGTATTCACACTGCTTGCTGCACCTAAATCGTGTTTTGATAAAAAACTGCTGGCATTAATTTCTGCCACACAACCTTCTTTGGATATGGCCTTCATGAGCTTGATCGCATTAACGGTATATGCTTCGATCAGGTTTTGGTAAGCAAAAATGCCCTCTTCGGTTAGTTCAGCAATGATCTTATTGACAAAAACAGAATCGACTGAAGTAATGTCATAGGAATATATACGGTTCAGTATCGCCTGAATATACCAGGTATGTCCTTCAAACTCATTGTATATCTGAAGAAATATTTCCTGTGTGAGATGAATATCCTTTTTGAGAAGATGGATATTGGCAAACTCGTAATAGGCATTCAACTCAATAGGCCCGATAGCCATAATCTGAGTACTCTGAAAAAAAGGACGTTTGGCAGAAAGAAACATTTCCTGCATAATATGCTGTTTGCTTCCGGCAAAAATAAAATGAGCATTTGGAATAAACTGGATGTAGGAACGCAGTAAAGCCTCGACACCCTTTTCGGGATATTCAGCAATTTGCTGAAATTCATCAATAGCAATGACACATCTTCTTTTGCTGTTTCCGATGTACTCGAAAATCTCTTTTAATCCGGCTTCTTCCTGTCCGCTAGAAATGTCAAGTCCGATTTGCGGTTGACCGCTAATCTCATCAAAAGAAATAGTCGGCTTACAGCTCTTAAGCATACTACCTACTTTAGATATAATCTTTTCGATATTCGTGTCCAGTGCCCCAAGTATATTTGCTCCAAAGAGTTGTACAAATTCTTTCAGATTCTGGGTTGCAAAAATATCGAGATAGATAGTCGTATAATCGTTTTCTTTTTCGAGAAAATAAAAAGCATGTTTGATTAAACCGGTTTTGCCCATACGTCTGGGAGAAATGAGTGTCATGTTCCGCCCGTTGCGCAACGCATTGAGTATTTTATCCGTTTCGGTCTTCCGGTCGCAGAAGAGTTCTGTACTGTAGTAGCCACTAATTAGAAAAGGATTATTCGGTTTCATACGCATTGTTTATTTTGATTACGTAATTTACGTAACGCAAATTACGTAATACTATTTCGTTTCACAAAATAAAAGTCATGAATTAACAGGTAAATCGTTCTGTTTTATTGGATTTGCAAAATATTTCTCAGCGATTTTAGATCAAAAGATTGCCGGATTCTGCTTTGGTATAATTAGAGAGATAATCGGTCAGCTTTGGTGAAAGTTAAGCTGTAAATTATCTATTTGTATGATTATTAGTCTGTTCCTATACCGTATCCCTCCTGCTTTCTAGTAAAATCGAATAAGTTTTGAAGTGTTGTCTATACCTGCCAAAACGTAGGCTGATACAACTTTGTTGATCCGCCATACATTAATAATGATTTGTTTCAATTCCTCTATGGTGCGATTGTGATAACGTGTAGTAGATACTTTCTATCTGCATGTTGATTCGTTT
>JBOFDD010000215.1:0-2122 GCA_051646645.1 Bacteroidales bacterium
CGCAAGTTCACTCAAATGCTGAATGCTACTCCGCAGGTGAGTATCTACACAAACAATGTTGACTACGCACAGGCTCAGAACCTGATGAAAGAGAATAAAATTGTTGGAATCTTATTGATTCCTGACGACTTTGACACACGCATTAACTCAGGTGAACAGTCCGTATTCATGATGTATGAGACAACAACCGCATTTCTGTATTATCTGGCGTTGCAGAAGGCCGCTTCATTCGTAATGCTCAATATGAATGATCAGCTCAGACCCGACCAGCTGGTCTTTTTGCCAACTCAGACTCAGCAAAGCATGGCACAGTCTCAGGCAACAATCAGCGTAATCGGAACACCTTTATACAATTATACGGAAGGATATGGAACATACCTGATACCTGCTGTATTAATGGTTATTATTTTCCAGACCTTAATGATGGTGATAGCCATGATTTCGGGTGACGAAAGAGATACACGCTCAATTGTAAAATACAAAGAATTAGGAAAAAGCTTTGGCGGTGTTTCGCAAATCATTATTGCAAAAACGTTTGTTTACTGCATCCTGTATGCCATCTTCGCATTCTTCCTGCTTGGATTGATGCCAGTGGTATTTGACCTTCCGAATATTGGTAACTTTTGGGAGATTGTACAGCTGTTAATCCCATTCCTACTGGCTACATCATTCTTCGGGTTAGCTTGTTCTCTGGTTTACACAGGACCCGATGCTCCGTTACTCATGATCGCATTCTTTTCGGTTGGTCTGATCTTTCTGTCGGGAGTATCCTATCCACTGGAGTTAATGCCATGGTACTGGCGCATGATGCACTTTGTTATTCCGGCAGCACCGGGCACTTTAGCTTTCGTGAAAATCAATTCAATGGGAGCAAGTATGAGCGAGATCGCTCCTGAGTATATCACGCTCTGGATTCAGTGTATCGTGTATTTCATATTGGCTTGTTTAAGCTATCGCTACAATATCCGTAAATACGGACAAGGTACTAATGAATAACAAACAGCCAGATAAAGTTCGTAATAAACTTTATCTGGCTGTTTTCGTTTTATAAGCAATCTATTGATTTCTCTCTGCTATCCTGACAATGACTCTTAACCATATAATATGTTCCATTGCTATTCAATATAATAAAACTTAGATGATTCATCTAACTCATTCATGAAGTCGGTAGAAAATTGAAAATTGAATAACAACCACTTGTCTTTAGGCTTATAGAGAGTAAACATAAACCGAATGGGCTGTATATCATATTTAACCAAACAAGAGTATTGTATTAAAGAATGCCCTATCTTACGTCTTGATACAATTTCGTATCCACAATATCCCCCCATAGAATCCACATAAGAAATCAATTTATTTTTTACTTCATTCATACTTTGAGAATGCATATTCTCAAAATACATATTAGTCGCAAATATCTCGTTTAGCGCCGCTCTGGGACTTTCACTTTCATATGCATTGAAAAAAGAGTCAATTATAACATCTGAATCATCATGAATTAACTGCTTTTGATTGCATGAAGACAATAGCAAGAGTGATAAGATAATAATGTACTTCATTTTAATATTTTATTTTTAATTATTTTCTAATATCTAAATCAGACAAAGATAGCACATTACCTGTTTTTTGCAATCTTTTAGATATCAGTTTTCAATTGGCATATCCAATAACATTTGCGTTCGGAGTTGCTTAAAAATATGCAACATCACGCTTTGAAGAAATACATAAAGAAGTCTTTTTGGATAATAAAAACAATATCATTTAATAGGATCCAATTCTATATACCCAGAATTATGATCTCCCCAAAAGACCTTATTTAAAAACCCGTCAATCCGTATATAAAAGTAAGGTGACTTTAAATTATACCTATCACAACTATGTTCTGTTTTCTCCGGCTCATAAAATGCCGTATCATTAAGGCTAATTCGCTCAAATGCAAATTGAAAATTATTAATTTGGGGATTATTATTACTGGGGATCATACGCCCATCATGTATATAAAAATTTATTTCTTTCTACAGGATTAAAGAGTAAATAAGTATCTCCTATATCTGATTTTTGTACTTTCAAAAAATCAACATGATCAGACATTGAGAAAACACTATCTTTACTCAAATACACA
>JBOFDD010000216.1:0-3097 GCA_051646645.1 Bacteroidales bacterium
TTTTTGAGTATGAATGACAGTTTTTGCCCGATTCGTAGTAACCGATTACATAATTCAATCTTTCGTCTTCACTAAATTTTCTGTTTACACTCATAATTGTTATTGTATTTGTGTCAACTTTTTTCAGTATAAGACAAAAACAAATCACTTAAGAGAATTACTTCATTCACTTAAGTGAATTTCGATCAGCGAATTAGAAATAATAAGCAAAGTATGGCAACTGAATGAGAAATAAAATCTATTGCCATATCAATTGCCATAGGCTCACATGGCTGTTGATCGGGGTTACAATGATTATGGCAATTGGAATTGCCATATATTAAAAAAGCGACTTATCCTTACGGACAAGTCGCTTTTTAGTGTTGAATAATTTATATGTTAATCTCTCAAAAGAGGATTGTTTGCGATAGCTGATTTCGGGAAACGAATCGTATAGCGAGAATCATTAGCTTCAAGCTTGTATTCTTTCATACCGTCTGTTTTGATAATTTCCTGACGAGTTGTACGACGCAAGTCAAACCAGCGATGTCCTTCAACTGCAAGTTCACGCTGACGTTCATCAGCAATTTCTGCAAGTAAAGCATCACCCGAAAGGGCATTTACTCTTTCCGATTCTGTTGCAAAGAATTCAGGAGTCAGGCGTTTTGATGTCAAAGCAAGAAGATAAGCTTTTGCCTCATCAGCTTTACCTGATTGAGCTGCGGCTTCTGCTGCGATTAAGTATAGTTCAGAAGCTCTGAACTCTGTTTTATCGTAACTTTTGGCTCCCTTATTTACTTTAAAGTTTCCATAGCTGCTACGGAAATAAAGTTTAAATCGCTTATCATTATCCTGATTATACAAAGCAACCAGCTCTTTAGATAATGGCATATCATCCTGAATATCGATATCTACCATAGGTACTAAAGCAAGAATTGCCTCTTTTGATTCGAAATGATAAGGTGCTTTAGCTGAAGTATCGTTCATATCTTCCAGTTCAGGATGCATATCAATCACTTCTTTTGCCGAAAGCAAAGCCTGGTTCCAATCTTTCATATACAAAGCTACACGAGCTTTCAAAGCCAGTAATGACTCTTTTGAAAAACGATAATTGTAGGGAGCAACCTGTGCTGCAACAGTCATACGTGATTCTGCCTCAGCAATATCGCTAACTACACTTGCATACACATCTTTCAGCAATGCTCTCGGAAACTCTTTATCGAGATCTGTATCCAGACTCAATGGGATAGCTTTTGACTCAGCTGTTTCCTGAGAGTAAGGTTGTGCAAAAATATTTACCAAAAGGAAATGTGTATAAGCACGCATTGCATAAGCTTCAGCCACAACTTGCGCTGTAAGCTCAGATCCATCCGGCTTAATGTTATTTTCTTCAGCTATAACGTGATTTGTATAGAACAGAACATTATAGAACTGATCGTAAGGATATCCCCATGCCTTTGGATTGGGGTTTACGTCATTCCAAGTGCACAAATCAAAGTAAGTATCATAAGACCACGCAAATTGATTAGGTGCGTTAAGCTCATCTGTACGTACCGTAATTACCCTTTTATAGGAAGGGACTTTGGAATAAGCCGCAGTCATTAAAGCTCTGAACTCTTCTGTGTATACGGGTACTACCTGACCCACCGGAGTTACATCCAAAAAATTACAGGAGGTAAACAAACCAGAGAAGATCAACAGAGCTGAATATATTATTTTTTTCATTATCTGTTTCTATTACTAATTTAGAATGTCAAATTCACACCAACCGAGAATGATTTCGCTATTGGCTGAGCATAAATATTACCATAAGTTTCCGGATCGAAGTAACCTTTGTAGCTTGAACCAATTACAAAAGGATTACGTGCCTCGAAATTGAAACGTGCACTTGAGATAAATTTATTCTTCAAAATATCACTTGGCAAAGAGTAGCCTAAACGGATACTGCTGATGCGCAAATAACTGATGTCTTTAAACCAGATATCGTAGCTGCGGAATGTATTGGCCGGATCCATACCGTACCACTGGTACATAATATTCGAATCGCCACCCTGTGTTCCAGAGCCAAGTAATGCGGGATACTTACCGTTCGGATTTGCCGGACTCCAGATTTGCGAAGCTTTATTTGGGAAATTCTGTCCTCTGTCTAACTGAGTTGGATCATAGAACGGTGTTTCGCGAACAGTTTGCTTGATGCTAAAGTTTGCAGAAATAGCCAGATCGAAATCTTTGTACTTGAATTTATTGATCAAACCTCCCGTAAACTTCGGATCATTATCCCCTACATAAGTGTATAAATCGCGGAACTCTGCATGAGATAATCCAGATTGAAGAATACCCCAATCTCCTTCGTAAATTTTGAAATGCTCTTTTGCCGATACTTTTTTACCGTCTTTTTCGAACATTGGCAATCCGTTCTCATCCAAACCTGCTGTTTTAATTGCAAACATGGCATTCACTGGATATCCCTCACGAGATGGCTCGTATGAATCATCGCGCACATCAATCTTAGTTACCTTAGAAATATTGCGTGAAAAGTTGAAGTCTGTGCTCCAGGTGAAATCTTTGGTTTTCACATTAACCGTTGACAATGACAGCTCGATCCCTTTATTGGATACAGCAGCCCAGTTCATTACGGTATAATTAAAGCCTGATTCGGAAGGAATCTGACGCAAACCAATCAGGTCAGTACTCTTTCTGTAGTATCCTTCTGCCGTGAAATTGATTCTCCCGTTTAATGCTCCAAAGTCTACCGCTACATTGGATGTTGCAGTTTGCTCCCATCTCAAACGCGGATTTGGAGGACTAACTACACCGATTGTTGGTTCGTTATTATCAGGCAGAATAGATGTGTTTCCCCATTCGCCGACCAAAATTGGTGTAACTGACTTATCCACATTCCCCTGAATACCATGAGAAGCACGTAGCTTCAAATTTGAAAGCCAGCTTACATTGCGAAGGAATGACTCGCGATTAGCGTTCCATGCACCGGAAATAGACCACATCGGCAGATAACGCGTACGCGGATCTACCCCAATCATATCTGATCCATCGAAGCGAAGACTTCCGAACACAGTATAACGATTATCAAACGTGTAAGAGGCAGTAGAATAGTAAG
>JBOFDD010000217.1:0-2397 GCA_051646645.1 Bacteroidales bacterium
GATTATATTACTGTTTTCATCAACAAAGAAAGACTCAGAAAAACAGAAGACTGTATCTGTGTTGTTTACCAGATGATTAACGCATTCCTCAAGAAATGTGGGAGCAGCACAGTCATCGCTTTCAGCAATCCAGATAAGATCGCCTTTAGCTAAATCAATACCTTTCTTCCACTGAATAAATGGAGATCCAGAATTCTGTTTATTGATAACAATATGTGAGACCTTTGGATGATCTCTGTAATGTTCAATAATGATTTTGCTCTCATCAGAAGATTTATCATCAAGAATAATTATTTCAAAATCCTGAAATGTTTGATTGATAATAGAATCTATTCTTTCGTTAAGGTATTTAGCGTGATTATAATTCGGTATAATTACTGAAACCATTGTTGTTAAGCTAAATGTTTATTATCTATTCTTATACATTTCTTCGTAATACTTCTGATAATCGCCACTGGCTACTTCTTCTACCCAAGTTTGATTATCTAAGTTCCAGCGAATTGTCTTCTCAATACCTTCTACAAAAGGAGTTTCGGGATACCAGCCCAATTCCTTAGCGATCTTAGCCGGATCAATCGCATAACGCATATCATGCCCTAAACGATCTCCAACGTATGTAATCAAATCTTCGTTGATATTCGCCAGATCTGTTTTAAGTACAGATTGATAGTGTGGTTCGTCACGCATGATGCGAGCAATAGTTTCAATCGTAAGCTTAACGATGTTGATGTTTTGCTCTTCGTTGAATCCTCCCACATTGTAGATTTCGCCTTCGCGTCCGTTGCGCATAACCATATCAATAGCTTTTGCATGGTCTTCTACATATAACCAGTCGCGAACGTTGTCGCCTTTACCATAAACAGGCAGTTTTTTCCCTTCCAGAATATTCTTGATAATAAGCGGGATAAGCTTTTCAGGGAAATGATATGGTCCGTAGTTGTTTGAGCAACGCGTAATATTCACCGGCATTTTGAATGTTTCGGCATAAGCCATCACAATCATATCCGCTCCTGTTTTAGAAGCAGAGTAAGGAGAACGTGGATCCATCGGTGTTTTTTCCGTGAAGAACATCTCTCCGTAGGTCTGAAGATTTTCTCTCCCTTTAACGACAGCCTTCACTGCTTCGTCTTCAATTACCAGCGGTTGTGGCTGATCAAAATCTTTAGACAAAGAACCATAAACTTCATCGGTTGATACCTGAAGGTATTTTTTACCGGCTTTGTAGGTAGGATATCCTTTTTCATCTTTACCGGTCATCCAGGCTTTCTTCGCACAGTCCAGTAAGTTTTGAGTTCCAAGAATATTTGTCTGTAAGAATAATTGCGGATTCTCAATACTGCGATCTACATGCGATTCGGCTGCAAAGTTTACCACGCGGTCAATATCGTACTGTGCAAAGATATTATCTACCAATTCCTGATTTCCGATATCGCCTTTTACGAATACCACACGAGGATCTTTCAGTTCTTCGGCAATGGTACCCAGATTACCTGCATAAGTTAATTTGTCTAAAACAACAATGAACAGATCATTGTATTTCTTGAGCAAATATTTCACGAAGTTTGCGCCAATAAATCCGGCACCTCCGGTAACTAATATTTTCATATTATTTATTTGTTTGTTTGGTTTATCATTCTAACTAATCCATCTTTCCAATGAGGAATTGAGATCGCAAAAGTCTTTTTTACTTTCGTTTTATCCAGAACAGAGAAGTTCGGGCGTGTTACCTTTGCCGGAAATTCAGAAGAATGGCAAGGTTGAATGTTGCAGTTGTTGCCACTCAGATTTGCGATTTCAACGGCAAAGTCATACCAGCTGCAAACTCCTTCATTAGAAAAATGATAAACCCCATTATTATCTGTATACTGTTGCTTCTCAATGATCTGAAATATTAATGCGGCTAAATCGGCAGCATAAGTAGGCGTTCCAACCTGATCGAAAACAACATTCAGGTTATCTCTTTCGGAAGAAAGACGCTGTATGGTTTTTGCAAAGTTGTTTCCAAATGAGGAATAAAGCCATGAAGTGCGGAGAATAAGATAATCACAACCTGAGTTTTCGATTGCTCTCTCTCCCGATAGTTTGGTTACGCCATATACGCCAAGAGGAGTGGTTGTGTCCTCCTCAGTATACGGGGTGTTCTTTGTTCCATCGAAAACATAATCCGTTGATACATGGATTAATGTTGCTTTAAACTCTTTTGCTACCTCTGCCAGATTCTTTGCTGCAAGGTGATTGATTAAATCGCATAGCTGCTGATCATCTTCAGCTTTATCTACAGCGGTATAAGCTGCACAATTTACGATTACTTTGATCTGGTTGTCTGAAACAAAAGTTTTGACCGAATCTCTATTGGTAATATCTAATTCCGTCACATCGGTGAAGAAATAGGTATTA
>JBOFDD010000218.1:0-4550 GCA_051646645.1 Bacteroidales bacterium
GAAGCGAAAGGAATGGCTCCCGAAGAGGTAGAGCGACTGGTTACATTCCCTGTGGAAACTGCCGTTAACGGTGCTACTGATGTCAGACGTGTACGTTCATCATCAACAACAGGATTCTCAATCGTATGGGTTGAATTTAACTGGGGAACAGATATATACAGAGCCCGTCAGATCGTATCGGAAAAGCTTGCTGTAGTAGGCGAATCATTGCCTTCCAATGTCGGCAATCCTACATTGGGTCCGCAGTCTTCGATTTTAGGGGAACTAATGATTATCGGACTGACAGCAGACAGTACCTCTATGCTAGATCTCCGAACCCTTGCCGACTGGACAATCCGTCCGCGCTTATTATCAACCGGAGGTGTAGCTCAGGTAACAGTATTAGGTGGAGATATTAAAGAATTTCAGGTATTACTTGATCCTCAGAAAATGCGCCACTATGATGTTACATTGAATGAGATATCGGATGCCCTGAACAACCTGAACCAGAATGCTTCCGGCGGTGTACTTTATGAATATGGAAACGAATATATTATCCGTGGAGCTATTTCAACAAACAATACTGCCGAGCTGGGAAAAACGGTTATCAAAAATATCGGCAATGCACCTTTACTACTTGAAAATGTTGCAGACATTCGTATCGGGGCCAAAACACCTAAAATGGGTATCGCATCAAATAAAGGCAAACCGGCTGTATTAATGACGATCACAAAACAGCCCAATACAAGTACTATTGAGCTGACAAAAAAACTGGATTCATCCATAGAAGAACTTAAGAAATCACTGCCTGCCGACGTAAAAGTGGACACAGAGATATTTCGTCAGTCACGTTTCATTGACAGTTCGATAAGTAATATACAGAAGTCGCTGTTCGAAGGGGCTATATTTGTTGTGATCGTGCTTTTCTTCTTCCTGATGAATGTACGTACAACCATCATATCGCTTGTTACGATACCTCTTTCGCTGCTTGTATCTATCATTACACTTAAGCTAATGGGATTAACAATCAATACGATGAGTATTGGTGGGATGGCCATTGCTATCGGATCACTGGTGGACGATGCCATTGTAGACGTGGAGAATGTATACAAACGATTAAAAGAAAATCGGCTGAAGCCTGCAGAGGAACAAAAAAGCGTACTGACTGTCGTATTTGAAGCTTCGAAAGAGGTTCGTATGCCTATTCTGAATTCCACATTTATTATTGTCGTAAGCTTTATTCCGCTATTCTTTCTTTCGGGAATGGAAGGACGAATGCTCGTACCGCTTGGAATTGCATTTATTGTTGCGTTGTTTGCGTCAACAATCGTAGCTCTTACCCTCACTCCGGTGCTTTGCAGCTATCTGCTTGCCAAGGTTTCTGACAAGGATATGAAAGAACCTTTTGCAGCCAGATTTCTGAAAAAATGGTATGCTTCGGCTCTGGATTGGGCAATACAAAAAAAGAAACTGGTATTGGCTCTGACCGGTGTTATCGGATTGCTTGCCACGATCACATTCTTCTCTCTGGGACGAAGTTTCCTACCTTCTTTTAACGAAGGATCGTTTACGATAAATGTGAGCACTCTGCCGGGTATTTCTCTGGATGAATCAGACCGTATCGGTCGTCAGGCTGAAGAAATTCTGCTTACCATTCCGGAAATTCAGACCGTAGCACGAAAAACCGGAAGAGCCGAGCTGGACGAACATGCTTTAGGTGTAAACACATCAGAGATTGAAGCTCCGTTTAAACTTGACAAACGCAGTAAAGACGAAGTGCTGGATGAGATGCGCCGGAAGCTTAAAGTCCTTTCGGGTGTTAACATTGAAATAGGTCAGCCTATCTCACACCGTATTGATGCAATGCTTTCGGGTACAAAATCAAATATCGCCATCAAGCTCTTCGGAACAGATCTGAACAAGATGTATACGATCGGTAATAAGATAAAATCATCCATCTCTGGAATCGAAGGGATTGCCGATCTGAATGTTGAACAACAGGTAGAAAGACCACAGCTGAAGATCACTCCTAAGAGGGAGATGATGGCAAAATACGGAATCACGCCAGCTCAGTTAAATGAGTTTATCAATATAACATTAGCAGGTGAAGCTGTTTCTCAGGTATACGAGGGAAATAAAACATTCGATCTTACCGTAAAGGTGAAAGATGATGCACGGGACAGTAAAAAACAGATTGAAGATTTACTGATTGACAGCAATAACGGTAAAATTCCTCTGGCTTATGTGGCTGACATCAGCTCGGCAACCGGTCCGAATACAATTAACAGGGAGAATGTTTCCCGTAAAATTGTTATTTCAGCCAATGTATCGGGCAGAGACCTTCGAAGTGTTGTCAATGACATTCAGGAGCAAATCAATGAAAACATCACTTTGCCGGAAGGATACCATATCGAATACGGAGGGCAATTCGAAAGTGAGCAGGCGGCATCAAGAACACTGATGATCACATCTGTATTCTCTATTCTTGTAATCTTCCTGTTACTGTTTAATCAGTTCAGAAGCGCTAAACAGTCTGCCGTTATCCTGCTTAATCTTCCGCTTGCTCTGATTGGCGGAGTTTTCGCAATTCTGTTTACCGACCGGATAATCAGTATTCCGGCAATTATCGGGTTTATCTCACTTTTCGGAATTGCGACCCGCAACGGAATGCTTCTGATAGACCGTTACAATGAATTGCGGAAAGAAGGACTATCTGTAATGGACAGTATCCGTACAGGCTCGCTGGACCGGTTGAATCCGATCGTAATGACGGCTCTTACTTCAGCACTTGCCCTTATTCCTCTGGCATTTGGCGGAGATCTGCCGGGCAATGAAATTCAGAGTCCGATGGCTAAAGTAATTCTGGGAGGATTGCTGAGTTCAACAATACTAAACGGATTTATTATCCCGATTGTGTATATCTATATTTCAAAAAGTGATAAATCCGAAGAAGTAATTTAAACCGACATAATATGAAAACAACAATATTACTCATAGCCCTTCTCTTCGTTTCTGGCGGAGCAATGGCTATGTCCGGTGATTTTCCGCAAATACTGGAAACCATCGAAAAAAACAACTCAACATTAAAGGCATTAAAAGAAGAGTCCGCAGCCAGTAAGTTAAACAACCGGACAGGGCTGACACTGGCTAATCCGGAAGTAGAGTTCAACTACATGTGGGGTACACCCGACCCGATAGGAACCAGAAAAGATTTCTCGGTAAAACAGACGTTTGACTTTTCAACACTACTCGGCTATAAAAGCCGGGTAGCTGATAAACAAAACAGCATGATTGAATTGCAGTTGAAACAGGAACGTCTGAAATTATTACTTGAAGCAAAAAAATACCTGATCGATCTGGTTTACTACAATGCACTGCGTAAAGAGCTCTCAGTCCGTCTCAACTATGCCGAATCGCTTACTGGTGCATATAATGAGCGTCTGGCAAAAGGTGATGCCAATATTCTTGAAGTCAATAAGGTGAAATTAAACCGGACGACCATCCAGAACGAATTGCGGAGAGTTGATGTTGAGAGAGAGAGTTTGCTTAATAATCTCAAAAGGCTAAACGGAGGAGAAGCTATCTCATTTGAAAGCAGTGATTATCCGGCACAAATATTACCTGACAACTTTAAGTCATGGTACCAGACGGCCGAAGCACAAAATCCTGTTCTGCAATATGTGAAAGAAGAGATTGGGCTGGCTAATGAACAGGTAAAATTGAATAAGTCAAAAGGATTACCATCATTCTCTGCCGGATATGCCATGGAAAAAACACCCGGACAGAATTATCAGGGTGTTTCATTTGGAGTATCCATACCTCTGTGGGAAAATAAAAATCGGGTTAAACAGGCTAAAGCATCTGTCATTGCATCTCAAAGCAAAGAAAAGGACGTTCGCCTGCAGTTCTACTCTACCCTGTCCGACCTGTATGAAAAAACAAAAGGATTACAGAAAATAGCTCTGGAATACACCAATGCCCTGACCAGCCTGAATAATTCCGTTTTACTGCAAAAAGCATTATCAAGCGGTGAAATCTCTCTACTGGATTACATCGTAGAAAACGGATTATATTACGATGCTGTCAATCAGGCCTTGCAGGCTCAGAAGGACTATCAGACAACTCTGGCGGAACTTCAGATGTTTGAATTGTAAAAGAAAAAAAAGCGTACAGTGAAAAAACACTTGTACGCTTTTTTATTAGAGGTTGTTTTGTATTTCTCAAATATATTTTTCATAAACCAGAAAGATGGCGATTGTCAATACTCTTTCATCTTGTATTTTCGTTCCAGACCTGCCAGATTCATATAACGTATTGTCCCGAAGACAGGACGTTCGGTCCATGGACGATCATGCAACCCGAAGCACCAGCCGACTCCGGTGAATGAATTGGCATCGCGCCCGTCAAGAAAATATTTATTGTTGAGGTATATAGCGCGCTCGTAAGCTTCTTCTGCTGACGATGACCACTCTATGATTTTCTTACCCCAATACATCCGCATGGTATTTTCCATACTTCCGGTGGAAATCATTTCATGCATGGCACGGTTCCAGTAAGGATCATGCGTCTGT
>JBOFDD010000219.1:0-8624 GCA_051646645.1 Bacteroidales bacterium
AATTGCCTGCATACGGCAATTGAATCCGTAGTTTTCGCCCCAAAGGTCGTTATAAAGACCTGTTGCGGCTTTCTGTACCTGTTGAATATCCTGAGGAAGACCGATATAATCCTCCTCTGTTATGAATGAGTTCGGACGCTGATTTAAGTCTACGCACGAAGTAGATAAAATTGAGCCAAGAAGAATGGCTGAAACTATTTTTGTTTTCATCTGTATAATCATTTTGAAAGGTTAGAGTTGACTCATCCGCCAGTGACAGCGGATGAGCTTCTGTTAATCTCTTTTCTAATCGGCAGATCAGAATGAGAAATTCAGACCAACGATAATATTACGTCCGTTTGGATAGTACCCCCAGTCAACGCCCTGAGTCAGCGGATTTCCTAATGCTACTTCAGGATCAATACCTTCGTATTTTGTAATCTGGAATGGGTTCTGAACCGAACCATAAACTCTCAGGCTGTTGATTCTCCATTTTGAGCAAACTGATTGCGGAACTGAATATCCAAGTGTGATACTTTTCACTTTAATGAAATCACCTTTCTCTACATATCTTGAGCTGAAACCTGTAACCGGTTTTTTCACATATACGAATCCAGGAACGTTTGTGTTTTCATTTTCAGGAGTCCATCTGTCTAGCAGCTCCGGATTAGGAGTGATATTATCTCCTGCAAAGAATTTGCATCCGTTACGCGATTCACGTGTAGCGTTGTAAATATCAAATCCGTGGTATCCTACGATAAATACAGATAAATCTACATTTTTGTAAGTAACATTGTTGTTCCATCCCCAGTTAAATGTTGGTTGTCCGTTGCCGATAACACCCATATCATCATTGTTAATAACACCGTCGCCATTCAGATCTTTGTATTTTGCCTGACCCGGTACTACCCCATAATATTGTCCGTTTGTTTTAACAGAACCATCAGGTAAAGTTACGTTTGCATTCACATCAGCAGTAGTCCATACACCATCGTAATAGTATCCCCAGAATGTACCCAGCTTTTCGCCTTCGATCATTTTGAAGATTTCATTTTCGTATTTACCTGCCTGACTTTGCATTTTATTCAATGTAGGGATTTTCTCAAAAGTTCCTTTATTATGCGAAAGAGTAAGGTCTGTTCTCCAGTTCCATCCACGTGACTGAACGGGATTTCCGCCTAACGTAACTTCAATACCACGGTTGCGGATCTCTCCTGCATTTTTCAATAATGAAGGCCATCCTGTATGGTCTGGTTGCTGTACTTCAAGCAAAATATCTTTTGATAATTTGTCGTATACGTCCACACTTGCAGTTGCACGTCCGTTAAGGAAAGACACATCTACACCGGCATTGATCTGATTGTTACGTTCCCATTTTAAATCAGGAGCTGCAGGACGGTCAATTACATAAGATGTTGTTCCGTCAGGGTTTCTTACCGGTGACATTTTTGAATATGTTCTGTAAGCCGGTACAGACTGGTTACCAACCGAACCATAACCTACACGCAATTTCAACTGGTCAATATACGAGATATCCTGCATGAATCCTTCTTGCTTCATATCCCATGCCAAAGCTACAGATGGGAAGTAAGCCCATTTGTGTTCCAGGTTAGAAGAACCATCAGCACGAATAGATGCAGTAAGCATATATCTGTTTTTGAAAACGTAGTTCAAACGAAGCATTCCCGACATCAGAGCCGTAATAGTTCTTGCCGATTCATTCTGGAAGTCATCGGCCCAATCCAGTGCGTCTGATCCAAGAATATCATCAAACATCAGATTTGATGATTTGCTTCTGTGCCAGTATGTATTTGACTGTGTCTGCTCAAATACCGCTGTAGCATTAATACGGTGATCTTTGTTGAATTCTTTTGTATAGTTCAGAATGTTTGTGTTCAGGAATCCGATATTCGAAGAACTGTATGCAGAAGCCTGTGTCATTGAATTTTTAAAATAGTAATAGCTTTTGCTATTATCCATTGACGTATTGTTCTGATTGATAAAAGTTATTCCTAACTGAGATCTGAAAGTAAGACCATCAAGAATAGTAAAGTCTACATAACCCTGAAGACGGTTTGTCAGTGCACGGTTTTTACCATGTACCTCACTTACCATTCCCATCGGGTTGTAAGCAGCTCCACCATTTACAGCAAACTTATTGTTGTAGTTTCCATCTTTATCGTACGGATTCATCGTATTCGGGAAGTTGATTGCCGACATTAGCAAACCTTCATAAGCAGTCATACGCGGACCATAGTTTTCTGCGTAATCACCCCAGAAGTTCAGACCGATTTTCATCCATTTTTTCACATCGGCATCTAACTTTAAACGATAGTTGAACTGCTCTGCTTTTGAGTTCTTGATTACCCCTTCGTTTCCTTCGTAACGCAATGAAGCTAAGAATGTAATTTTCTCACTACCTCCTGAAAGAGAGATTTCATGGTTTTGTGACAAAGCCATATCGCGGAATGTTCCTTTGATGTAATCAAATCCTTCTGTGCCATTGTCGAATGCTGCGATTTGATCAGGTGTGTAGTATTGTACCGGTTTTTTCCCCTGAGAAGCATTGTATTCATTCCCGTAATCATTTGCAAGACGGGCAAATTCACCCGGAGAAAGCATATCCGGACGATTGTTCAACGTTTTAAAGTTTACGAATGAGTTTACAGTAAGAACCATTTTGTCTTTCTGCGGATTTTTAGTGGTTACCAAAATTACACCATTCGCACCTCTCGAACCGTAAACAGCTGTTGCAGATGCATCTTTTAACACTTCAATGGATTGAATGTCTGAAGGGTTTAAGGATTTTAGTGAACCGCCGATAAAACCGTCGATTACTACAAGCGGTCCAGACTCCGCATTAATTGAGTTAACACCACGTACGCGGATAGTCATATCGCTGTTAGGATCACCTGATCCGCTTACAACACTAACACCTGCCATACGTCCCTGCAAAGCTTCACCTACATTTCCTGTGGGTGTACCTTTAATGGCTTCCCCTGCTTTTACAGTTCCTACAGCACCTGTAAGGTCACTTTTACGTACGGTACCGTAACCGACTACAACTACTTCGTCAAGTCCTACGGTATTATCATCCAGCACTACGTTCATCACGTTGGATGATACGGTTACGTCTTTCGGATTATAGCCAATATAAGATATTACAAGAATATCTCCTTTAGCGGCCTGAATCACATAGTTACCATCATAATCGGTAATTGTACCCTGATCTGTTCCTTTAAGAACAACGGATGCACCAATTAATGGTTCTTTACTTTTATCCAATACGGATCCCTTTACTGTCATCTTTTGCGCAAAAAGCACAACAGGAATCATCAATAGTAAAAGGGTTAACTGTACGATTTTTTTCATAATGTATCAAATAGTTTTGGGTTTCATGGATAAATACGAACTCTATTTCATAAAAATGCAATCGGTTGCATTGCTATACTTAAAAGTTGGTTTTTTCAGTTGCAAATATTATTTATTTTAATTTACGAAAACAGTATATATTGCACATACAGGTGCCATAAAATGAAAAATGGTTCTTTATTTTAATTAAAGAGCTCGCACGTTAAGGTACCAAAAAAGTGATACATTAATATAAATATTTACCACACAAGAGATTATTATGTTCAATTTTAATTAAAATAAAAAGAGGTAATTCCTGCTGTAATATGCAGGAGTTACCTCTTTCATGACGATCAGGAGAGTTCTATGACCTCCAGATCGGATATATTTCCATTGTTAAGCGTAAAGCGAATCAATGTTCGTTTCGTATGAAACCCATATTTTCCGGCCGCACCCGGATTTATATGCAGCAATCCGAGGCGTTTATCGGGCATCACCTTGAGAATATGTGAATGTCCGGATATAAACAGGTTTGGCGGATTATAACAGATCTCGCGGCTAACAGATGGTTCGTACTTACCCGGATACCCACCGATATGTGTCATCCAGACTTTCACGCCTTCCATCGTAAATTTCTGATGCTGCGGGAACCGAAGTCGCGTTGCATGGCTGTCGATATTCCCATATACGGCTCTCACGGGCTTTATCTTTTCAAGCCGGTCTATCAGATCTTCTGAACCAATATCGCCGGCATGCCAGATTTCATCACATTCAGAGAAGTATTGTTCATAGCGTTCATCCCAGTATCCGTGAGTATCAGACAACAAACCTATACGCATCATCAACGAAACTGATTGATTGTTTTGCGGATTGCAACAAGTCTCTCCATCAATCCTTCAAGCAAATCCAGGCGTAGCATATTCGCTCCATCGGATTTGGCCACTGAAGGGTCCATATGTGTCTCAATAAACAAGCCGTCAACTCCTACAGCTACACCGGCACGCGCAATTGTTTCGATCAATTGAGGCAAACCACCCGTAACCCCCGAAGTCTGATTCGGCTGCTGCAAAGAGTGAGTAACATCCAGCACAACCGGACATTCAAACTTCTGCATCTGAGGAATCCCCCTGTAGTCTACAATCAGATCATGATACCCAAAGGTAGTACCGCGATCTGTCAGCATCACATTTTCATTGCCACAATCGCGAATCTTTTGTACAGCAAACTGCATAGCTTCGGGAGAAAGGAACTGACCTTTCTTGATATTGACCACTTTACCCGTTTTTGCAGCTGCAATCAAAAGATCTGTCTGACGGCATAGGAAAGCCGGTATCTGAAGAATATCCACATACTGAGCTGCCAGTTCAGCCTCTTCAGCCGAATGAATATCAGTCACAGTCGGAATATCAAAACGCTCTCCTACTTTATTAAGTATTTCCAGTGCTTTCACATCACCAATACCTGTAAACGAATCGATACGTGAACGGTTTGCTTTCCGGTAAGATCCCTTAAACACATAAGGAATTTGCAGCTTATCAGATATTGCCACAACCTTCTCAGCAATCTCCATTGCCATCTCTTCACCTTCAATAACGCAAGGCCCTGCCATCAGCAGGAAATTGCCTGATTCTGTATGTTTTAATTTCGGAATATTCATAATTTCATTATTACTTATTTAACCATAGTTCCGGATTAAGTTTAGTCGTTTCTTTCCACAACTGGAAGTGCAAGACTGTACGATTATTCTGATCCGGATCAGAATAGATCGATCCTAAGGACTGACTTGTGCTTACCTTATCACCCGCCTTCACATATACCTGACTCAGATTTGAATAAACAGTCAGGTAGTTACCATGACGGATAATCACCGTATTATTAAAGCCGGGCACAACAAAGACTCGCGAAACGACACCTTCAAATACAGTTCTGGCATCCGTACCTTTCGTTGTCAGGATGTCAATACCCTTGTTCTCGGTCTGCACAAATTTGTGATCTTTATGCTGCTGAATACCAAATCGTCCAATAATCAAATACTTACCTTTCATTGGCATCGGAAGACGTCCTCTATTAGCAACGAAACTCGATGAAAGCTGTTGCTCCGCGCGGGTCATCGCATATCCGCCTTTTGATTCAGAAACGCGTTCTTCTGCTTTTGGAGTAGTCGAAGGCTTTCCTGCCGAAGATGAAGCTTTCTTTTTATTCGCTTCAGCAGCTGCACGTCTGCGCGCCTCTTCAGCCGCACGGCGTGCCTCTTCCTCAATAATCTGCTGAATCTTACGATTAAGTGCATCAGCCTGGCTCTGTTGTTTTTTCAACTGAGCCTGCAATTCGCGCCGTTTCTTACCTAATTCTTTTGATATTTCTTTTGCTTTACCCTCTTCCTGTTCAAGATTCTTACTTTCTCCTTCACGTTCAGACAACAGCACATTTTTACTTGCTTTGTTTTTCTCAAGCTCTTCACGTTTTTTCTGTAACAGCTTTGTCTTTTCAATAATCTCTTCCGATTGAATACGTCGCCATACGGCATACTCTCTCAGATAACGGATCCGACGGTAACTCTGAGAAAAACTCTCCGCCGAGAATATAAACATCAGTTTATCGTATGACGATTTGCGCTTACTCATACCCTGCATAGCCTTAGCATAATTCTGCTTCTTCATAGACAGTTCGAACTGCAAATCCTTTATTTCCTGATTCGTCTTCCTGATCTGACGATCCAGAATATTTATTTCCCCGTTCAGTGCCTGGATATAATTACGACGAACCTCAATCTGCTTCCCGATTAGCTGAAGCCGATTGAGCGTACTGGTTGCATCTTTCTTGTTGGAATTCAGCAATTCACCTGTTATTTCGATTTGTTCTAAAGCAGCCTTTCTCTTTTTTTCCAGATCTTTAATTTGTTTCTGTGCCTGCGCAAACAAATCCGGATTAGCAAAAATAATCAACAAAACAGCCATCATAAGCCGTAGCCCGGCTTTCAGCATACAAGATTCCGGTTTAAACAAACGAATACTCCTTTTTCGAGGCATAAAGCACTAATTGTTTATCGTTATTAGTTTTTGAGAAGAATTGAAACTATATCTTCAATCTTCATCTTCTTATATTTATTTGGAACCGATATCGAAATATCTGTCCGCTTATTTACGTTCACGTTACTATAGTTAATAGCTGCATTCACAGCCTTATCCTTTATTTTAAAAAACAAAGAAGTCTGAAAAGGGAATGCTTTTCCCTCATTAACCTGACGGAAATCCTCATATTTACAATCCAGCAGAGTGGTTCCGCTTTTTGTCAGCACATTTGTCTGTACAAGATATGACTCAGGGTTAAGCATAAAGTCGAAATCTACGCGATGTCCGTTCCTGGAATTGACAACAAGCAGATCCCCTTGTTTTTTCTGTTCAAAAAGCAACGCCACATCTTTCGACTGCACAACAGGTGTATTTACATCAAAAATCTGATTGGTAAGCAAACTCTGTAGCGCCGCGAAATTTATCTCTTTTGGCAAAACACGCTGCAGCGAAGTCAGCTCCTCACACACATACTGTTTCCCCATTCTGTCAATAAGCAACAATGTATCAGGCGAAATCGTCAGACGTGCCACTTCTATTCCCAGTAATGGCTGAACCGAAATCTGAATAAACCGGTCCTTAATCATCCTTACCTCAGCTTTCGACGACAATTGTTTCCCGCCTGAAGAAAACGTAAAATCTGCTTTACCCACAAAGGTTTCATACTGAAACTGTCTGGATAATGTTGATTCGACCCGTTCAATTCCATCCTTAGTAAAACGGGCACTCTTTACCTCTTTAGATTTACAACCCGACAAAAGAAAGGCTGTCAAAACGGCAAATACACAAACGATCTGTTTTATCTTTCTCATAGAATCACTTAGTTATCGAATTCGTCCGGATTCAAAATATATTTTTTCTCTTTTATTTTTCGCTCAAGCACTTTGGATTTGCTCCCCATCTCAAGCGCTTTTTCCCATTGAGTAACAGCACCTTCAACATCTCCGTTTTTAAACAGAATATCTCCATAGTGGTCGATCAGCACTTCGCTTGCATCTCCACCATTACGCATAGCCTTTTCAATGTACACTTTAGCAAGAAAGTAGTTTTCCATCTGGAAATAAATCCACGCATAGGTATCCAGATAGGTTGCATTTTCGGGTTCTAGCTTTACGGCACGTGCACTCATCTTTTCTGCCTCCGACAATTTTTTCTTGTCCATGGACAGAAAATAAGCATAGTTATTCAACACCTGTGCATTATCCGGGAACACTTCAAGCGCTTTATCATATGCTTCGAAGCACTTCTTCTGATCTTTCAACTGATAGTAAATATCCCCTAACTGGCCGTACATTCCTGATATAAAACGCGGATTATTTTTCTCCATGCGTTCCAATCCTTCGTTAATCACCTTTATTGCTTCCTGATACTGCTCTTCTATACCCAAGGCAATTGCCTGATAAAAATAGAATTCACCTTCCTGCGGGAAGTAACGGAGTGCATTCTTACAGGTTGTTACCACCTCTTTAAATTCCTGCTGACGCAGACATACATCCAGAAGACTCATCCACAACTCACGATCATTCGGATCAAGTCCTACAGCAATACTCAAGCGGTCATGAGCTTCTTTTAGTCTTTTCTCCGTGATCAGATAACTTGCCTGAAGTTTAAACAACTCCTTCTCCTGGGGATATGCTTCAAAAAGGATATCAAACAAAGCATCGCGCTCTTTCGTATCCGCTTTTTTCATATAAAGCGTCTTCAGATAATCTTTTAAGATTTCTATTTTAGACTCTATCTCCAGATTTTTATTGTAAAGAGCACCTTTGATCTGCACTTCTGCCGAATCAGCCTCTCCGATCTGTGTATAATAGTTTGCCAGCGACAGCTGCAAATGCCCGTCATCCGGATCGATTAATCTGGCTTTATCGTAATACGATTTTGCCAGATTTCTGCGGTCTGTCTCAAGCGCCATATCTCCCATTGACAGAGGATAGCGGATCTCATTCGGATAGGCAGCCATCAGCTTGTCCATCTCAGATTTAGCCTTTGCTTCGTCTTTCAGCGAAAGGTAAAGTTTAAATTTCTGAAGCGAAACCACTTCATTTACTCCAAGCGTCTCTTCCAGACTATCCAGAGTAGCGATAGCATCATCAATATTGCCCAATTGCGTATATACTTCGGAAAGCGAGAATATAAGCTCCGGTTTATTCGGATGTCGGGCAATAAGCTGTTTGTAATAATCAACAGCCTCCTCATTCATGTTTAATTGCTGAGCGAGAT
>JBOFDD010000220.1:0-2710 GCA_051646645.1 Bacteroidales bacterium
GTAATTGAAATTCAGCACAACGTAATGACTCCGCAGCCTTACAACCGTCTTTATCAATTGACAGGTACAAAAGGATTTGCGAACAAATACCCGACTCAGGGTTATGCGCTTGATGCATCTCAAATGGCAGCTTCAGGAGTTCAGCCTGTAGTTGACAAATTAGATTCACATAGCTTTATGTCAAAAGAAGATATGGATGCTTTGGTTGCAAAATACAAACACCCGATCCTTGTGAAATATGGCGAAATGGCTAAGAAAGTAGGTGGTCACGGAGGTATGGACTTCATTATGGATGCACGTCTGGTTTACTGTCTGCAAAATGGTCTTCCATTAGATATGGATGTGTATGATCTTGCAGAGTGGTGTTCACTAGCAGAGCTTGGCGAATTGTCGATGGACAACAACTGTGCTGCAGTGGCATTCCCTGACTTTACACGCGGTGACTGGAATAAAGTGAAAGGGTATAAACACGCTTTTGCTACTCCGGAAGAGGAAGCGGTGGCTGCACAAAAAGCAGAAGCATTTACAGCTGCTTTGAAAGAGCGTGGAGCAAAAGACTGGAATGAACAGAATTAAGATTAGATAATAATCAGAAGATATGAAGAGAAGCAAAGTGATTTTACCGGCTTTGCTTCTCTTTTCTGCTACTACATTGCCCGTAGAGGTTTTTGCAGCGGAAAGAGAAGCAATTGTAAGCACGGATAACGAGAAGAATTTTGAAATAGTTGCTGCGCGTTTGATTAATCCGACTACGGTCGAACTGGTTTATGCAGACAACAGAAGATTAAGCTTAGATTTTTACGGAGAAAATATTTTTCGGATGTTTCAGGATGATAAAGGTGGAATTATCCGGAACCCGAAAGCTCAGCCACCGGCTCAGATATTAGTAGATAATCCCAGAAAGACCGCAGGTCAAATCTCACTGGGGGATGAAAAAGGATTTTTTACTATTTCGTCTCCGGGAATTAAGATTGCAGTTAATAAGAAAAACGGACAATTTCAGATCACTGACCTGAGAACCGGAAAAACAGTCATTGAATCTACACAACCTGTAACGATTACTCCACGTCAGGTTTCATTACAGTTTAAAGCTTTACCCAACGAATATTTTTACGGAGGAGGAGTTCAGAACGGACGCTTCTCACATAAAGGAAAAGTTATTGCTATTGAGAATACCAATAACTGGACCGATGGAGGTGTAGCCTCTCCAACACCTTTCTACTGGTCTACTCAGGGCTATGGTGTGATGTGGCATACATTCAAAAAAGGGAAATATGATTTCGGAAGTGAGCAGTCAGATCAGGTGAATCTGATGCATGAAGATAACTATCTGGATCTTTTTATAATGGTAAACAGTACACCGGTTGCTCTCCTGAATGATTTCTATCAGCTTACCGGTAATCCGGCTCTGATGCCTAAGTTCGGATTTTATGAAGGACACCTGAATGCGTATAACCGTGACTACTGGAAGGAAGACGAAAAAGGTGTACTTTTTGAAGACGGTAAACTTTATAAAGAGAGTCAGAAAGATAACGGCGGAACAAAAGAATCGTTGAACGGAGAGAAAGGAAACTATCAGTTTTCGGCTCGTGCTGTGATTGATCGTTATAATGCACACGATATGCCTCTTGGCTGGGTTTTGCCGAATGACGGATACGGAGCAGGTTATGGACAGACGGGTACACTGGATGGCAATATTCAGAACCTGAAAGAGTTTGGGGATTATGCCCGTTCAAAAGGAGTCGAAATCGGACTTTGGACACAGTCTGACCTGCATCCGAAGGATAGCATTGAAGCTCTTTTGCAACGCGATATCGTGAAAGAGGTGCGGGATGCAGGTGTGCGTGTACTGAAAACAGATGTAGCCTGGGTTGGTGCCGGATATTCATTCGGACTAAACGGTGTTGCAGATGTGGGTAATATTATGCCTTACTATGGGAATGATGCGCGTCCGTTTATTATTTCGCTTGACGGATGGGCCGGAACACAACGCTATGCGGGTATCTGGTCGGGCGATCAGACCGGTGGCGAATGGGAGTATATCCGCTTCCACGTACCAACGTATATCGGATCCGGCTTGTCGGGGCAACCAAACATATCATCGGATATGGATGGTATCTTCGGGGGTAAAAATATGCCGGTGAATATTCGTGACTTCCAGTGGAAAGCCTTTACTCCGGCACAGCTGAATATGGATGGATGGGGTGCGAATCCGAAATATCCGCATATCTTAGGAGAACCAGCTGCTTCGATCAATCGCTGGTATCTGAAGCTGAAATCGGAATTCATGCCTTACGCCTATACGATAGCGAAAGAATCGGTGGACGGAAAACCAATGATCAGAGCAATGTTCCTTGATAATCCGAATGACTATACGCTGGGAACAGCAACGAGATACCAATATCTGTATGGCCCTTATGTGCTGGTTGCTCCGGTATATCAGAACACGAAAGCTGATGCTGAAGGAAATGATGTGCGTAACGGGATTTATCTGCCGGAAGGAAACTGGGTGGATTATTTTACGGGCGAGGTTTATTCCGGGAACTGCGTAATCAACAGCTTTGATGTGCCATTGTGGAAAATTCCGGTGTTTATCAAACAGGGAGCTATCCTTCCGATGACCAATCCGAATAATAATCCGGGGGAAATACGTAAGGATCTGCGTATCTATGATCTCTATCCGTATGGGAATACCTCATTTACGGAATAT